>JAWXUA010000164.1:0-5897 GCA_044433065.1 Pseudomonadota bacterium | reverse complement strand
GGGGGTCTGGGGGAGGGAGAAAACTTTCTTCAGAAAGTTGTCTCCTTCCCCCAGCTTGTCCCAACCCAAAATCAACCTAACCAACCCTACTGACTGTCCCGTTCACGGATTTCAGCGCGCTTGATCTTGCCGCTGATGGTTTTGGGAAGCTCGGCGACGTATTCGACGATACGGGGGTATTTGTAGGGCGCGGTCAGTTTTTTAACGAAGTTTTGGAGCTCTTTGGTGAGCTCATCGGACGGGGCGTAGCCTGTGGCAAGCACGATGGTTGCCTTGACGGCTTGGCCTCGGAGGGGATCGGGCACACCGGTGACAGCGGCTTCGATGACAGCTTCGTGGGCTACGAGAGCGCTTTCAACCTCAAAGGGTCCGATGCGGTAACCAGAGCTTTTGATGAGGTCGTCAACACGACCAAGGAACCAGAGGTAACCGTCTTCGTCCTGCCATGCTTTGTCGCCAGTGTGGTAGTAGCCGTCGAAGAGGACCGAGGCCATCTTGTCGGCATCGCCAATGTAGCGGCTGAAGAGACCGACGGGATGACCGTTGGCCACGTTGATGCAGATTTCCCCTTCTTCACCGACGGGACATGTGTGACCAGCTTTGTCGAGAAGCGTGATGTTCCAACCTGGCATGGGGCAACCGATGGAGCCAGGCTTGGCCTTCATCCATGGAAGCGTTGCCACTTGGAGGGTGGTTTCAGTTTGGCCGTAGCCTTCGTGAATGTCGAGACCTGTGGCCTTTTGCCAGTCGTAGAAAACGCTGTCGTTGAGCAGCTCGCCAGCTGTGGTGCAGTGACGGAGCGCAGACAAGTCGTACTTTGAAAGGTCAGCACGGATGAGGAAACGGTACACCGTTGGCGGCGCACAGAATTTGGTGACACCGTGGGTCGCGATGACGTCGAGGAGTGCGTCAGGGTCAAACTTGCCACGGAAATCGTAGACAAGCACGGTGGCGCCTGCCATCCACTGACCATAGAACTTACCCCAGAGAGCCTTGCCCCAACCTGTGTCAGCGACGGTGAGGTGGATATCGCCGTCGTAGAGATTGTGCCAGTAGGTGCCTGTGACAAAGTGAGCGAGGGGATAGGTGTGCACATGCTCAACCATTTTGGGCATGCCTGTTGTGCCTGAGGAGAAGAAAATCAGCAGTGGGTCTTGGCCAGATGCAAAGTCAGCGGCATCGGTGGGACGAGGGAAAGAAGCGTCGCCTTCTGCTGCAAGGGTGTCAAAATGTTCCCAATTTGCGGCAAGCGGAGCTTCATCACCACATTGGATAAAGAGCTTGAGGCTTGGGCAATCTGCGCGGCACTGGTCCATGCGTTCGGTGATGTCGCCAGCTACAATGACAGCGCGTGCATCAGCACGTTGGACGCGGAAGATGATGTCCTTAGGCGTTAGAAGCGCAGGGGACGGAATGGCCACAGCTCCCAGACGGTGGAGCGCAAGCATGGTCACCCAAAATTCAATGCGACGGTGCAAGACCAACATGACGGTGTCGCCTTTGGCAAGACCGCGCGCTTTCAGGGCATTGGCCACTTTTGCAGACTGTTCTGCGAGCCATGCAAAGCTGTAGTCGCGGCGTGTGCCAGCATCGTCGATGTGGATGACGGCGGTGCGGTCTGGGCTGTCGTGCGCCATAGCGTCAAGCACGTCAAAGGAGAAGTTGAAGGTGGACGGTGCTTCAAGGGAAAATTGGCGCATGAAATCTTCATACGATGTGCAGTCCAGTCGTTTCAGCATAAATATATCCTATTATTTTCACTAACAAAAACATCTGCACAACAGACATTTTTATTATCGAGCTCATAGTCAAAAGAATTCTTCCCCCCATGTGGCCGCGAACTCACGTTCAACGTAGCGCACTCCTTCCACAAATAAAAGTCTTTGAAAGGGATGGGAGGGGGCTGGCCTGCCCGAAGGGTGGCCGAAGGCCATAGCCGTTAGGTGAACGCAGTGAACCTTACGGATACAGAGAGCAACGCTGGGAAGGGGAAAATTTCTTCAGAACGTTTTCCCTTCACCCAGTAAACTATCAACAAAAATTTAACTTATGACGTCTAGAAAGACGACATCCTTCCCATCAAGACCGCGGAGGGCGTGAGGGATTTGGGACGAAAAGTACATGCTGTCGCCAGCTTCAAGAATATGGATTTTGCCATCAAGACGGGCTTCAAGACGGCCCTCAATGACGTAAATGAATTCTTGTCCTTGGTGTACATTGGCATGAAGATCGGCTTCATCCTTGGGCGGAACGCGGACCATGAATGGTTCAACGCGGCGGTTGGTGAAGCGTGAAGCGAGGCTACTGTAATCGTAGTCTTTGCGACGTTCAACGCTGAGACCTTCGCCCTTGCGGACGATGGTGCAGTCTTGCAGGTGGGCATCGCCACCAGAGAGGAGCGCGGTAAGGTCAACACCACAAACGCGAGCTACGTCGGTGAGATAGCTTACAGGGATTTCCACTTCGGCGCTTTCGTAACGCTCAACTTCTGCAGCAGAAACACCAACTTTTTCGGCCAATTCTTCGTAGCTAAAACCAACAGCATCGCGAAGACCGAGCAGGCGCGGCGCAATTTCCTTGTAGGGCTTGTCGAAGTTTCCCATATCATTACTCCTCAATATCTAAACTTTGCTAGCTGAAATCGTTGTAAAAACAAAAATGATTGAGACATGTAGCATGCTCATGAACTTCTATAGGGCTAGCATAAAAAAACGCCAGATAGCAAGCCATCTGACGTTGTATATATAAAGGTAGTACTAAACGCAACTACTAAACACGAACGTGTGAATTTCGCTCCATCATGGAGATGGTGTTGGCCACTTGGCGGCCGAGCGGCGTTTCTCGAGTGATTTCACGCTCAAGGGCTGTGATGCCTTTGAGGACTGTAGAGTGACGGCGATTGAACTTGTCACCAATTTCTTTGAGCGACAGGTCCGTATGCTTGCGTGCCAAGAGGTATGCTGCGTTACGGGCTGTGACATATTCGCGCTTACGGCTACGGGAATTGAGCTGATCCACGGACAAGCCAAAGCCTTCGCACACCATTCTGAGGATGGCTTCGATGTCGATGGCACTGGTGGTGGAGGCAAAATTGCCAATCATATCAAGGGCCATATCAAGGGAGATGCGCTGATTGAGGACTTGGGCCTTCAAAATCAGGTTACGCAAACAGCTTTCGATTTGGCGGATATCGTCGTTGATGCGGTCAGCCACAAGGTCGGTCACAGCGTCAGGTAAATTGACCTGATGGATGCGTGCTTTAGCTTGAACGATGCGGCGACGGGTATCAAAATCTGGACGCTCAATGCCAGCAAGGAAGCCAGAACCGAAGCGCGACACAAGCTGGCTATCCACGTCGGACAGTTCGCGTGGCGCAAAGGTGCTTGAGAAGACAACGCGGCTACCACGCTCTTGCAAGGATTTGATGGTCGCAAGGACTTCGCCCTGCATCTTTTCTTTGCCTTGAAGGAAGTGCACGTCTTCGAGCAAGAGCACGTCAACATCGCGGTAACGGGCTTTAAATCGCTCCATTTCATAGCCACGCATGGCAAGGACCATACGCGAGGCAAATTCTTCAGCGGTCAAATACTCAATGCGAGGATTAGTGCGGTTGCTCGCTTTGCAAAGCGTGTGACCCACAGCGTGCATGAGGTGCGTTTTGCCAAGACCGGTATTGGAATTGAGGAAAAGTGTGTCTACTGCTGCAGTGGAGCGGCACATGCCACGGGCTGCTGCGAAGGCAAGCTCGTTATTGGAACCCACAACGAAATCATCGAAGGAGAAGCGCCAATTTTGTGCTTGGGGCGTCTGCTGGCTTTGGGCCCAATCGAGAGGCAGGGCAATTTGTTCAGCCTGACCGCGCTGCATGCTAGGAGCAGATGGTGACTCAAGGAGAGAAGGTCGTTGCACAGGGGCCGCATGGCTCGAGGTAACAATCTCCACAGAGGCAGCCTTAGCCTTGCTCGGTGCCATGAGTGATGGGGCTTCAGCACCTTGGTTGACGCGACGCGATGCACGACGTTGCGTGCTGGCTTGGCGTTTTTCAGCTGTATTCGCAGATAGAGGAGCTATAATCTGACCTTGGCTTGCTTCGGGCATGGGTAAAAGGCTACCCTGCACAGCTTGGCCACGGATAGGCAAGCTTGCTTTAGAATGTGCACGCGAAGCAGCGGAGGCACGACCAGACGCCACCTCAATGACAACCACAGCAGATGGGCCAAGGACAGCTCGGCTCGCATCAACGATGGTGTCTAAAAGGCGGTTGCGCACGGAATTTGCCACGAAGTCATTGGGCGCTTCCAAGCGAAGGGTTGCCCCATCGATGGTAGCACTGAGCGGCGAAATCCAGACCTTATAGTGGCCTGCGTTCATGGTGCGCTGCAGAATGGTTTGAATATGTGCCCACGTTGTTGTCATACAAATATCTTTATATTCCCCTGCTCCATACTGCAATAAAAAAAAAGAGCTTCGCGCGAAAGGCCCGCGCTCTTTTTCCCCAAAGAGCTGATTGCATAACTATGTAAAATGTAAAATAAAAATAAGGAAACTTAGCACTGTCGCCCATCTTCTATCAGGGCCTAAAATACAAGGATTTTTCCTTGAAACAGGTAAGTTATTCACAGAACTGTGGAAAAGTTTTCCACAAAAATTTCTATTTCCGCTACTGTCGCAGAAACAATTGGATGGCTTGAATACGCTACCTTGGAAGTCTCGGCAACACTTTTATGCAGCCTTTTACATGTCAAGCCCAATTTTCTTTTTTTACGCTTTTTTATGCGCTTTTTTTACTTTTTTTTGACTGCGAAAACATAAAAAAGCTGTGCAAGTAATCACACCAACACAGCTTTTTTCGTCTATTTTCACACGAGCTAAGCGCAGCCCTATTCCGAAACGTGGCGAACAGGGTAACGACCACAGCAAAAACGCTCACCCTCAGGGCAATAGCCAAGATGTTCGCACTTGGGACCAGCTGTGCGGAAAATCTCTGGCAAGACCTCGCGGCAAAGCCCAAGCATATCCTCCGCCACAGCACGGATTTCCCATTGCGCACGACGGCAACACCGATGCTCAAAAAAGTTCAGCAAAGCACGGCAATTCATGGTCACCACAATTTTACTGGCCGCTGCCTGTGGCAAAACAAAACGTGCGTCCTCATTGGATTTGCTCCCTTTACGGCCATCAGCCTCAAGCAAGCCCTTAATGTCGCGGTATGCAGAACCAACTTCTTCCATGAAGGCCTCAAAGCGTGCCAAAGCCTCAGGATTGCGCGCAATGGCTGGCGGCACCACGTAATCAAAATGGCTCCCATCCACATAGCGCTGACTTTGCTGGGAAAAAGACGCAATCCTATGGCGCACAAGTTGGTGCGTCAATGCACGCGAAATCCCTTCAATGGCAAAGGTAAAGGTCACATGTTCAACAGGGCTTGTGTGGCCGGACTCAATGATATTGGCCACAAATTCTCCTTGCTTGGCGCGCTCAATGTCGCCAGACAAAAGGCGTGGCCACATGTCCGCCACAAAGCCATCATGATAGCATTGGCGAAAGGCCGCATAGATGAGCGACAAAGGCTCTGGAGTATGGCTTAACAGAGCGACAACAGGCTTTGTTTGTGGCATGAACGTAATCCTTTTATCCTAAATAATTTAAATGCTTATATGCTTTATGAGTAGCCATGCGGCCACGCGGTGTACGCTTTAAATAGCCACATTGAATAAGGTATGGCTCGTAAATATCTTCGATGGTACGCACATCCTCAGCACAGGCCACAGCAAGGGGTTTGATGCCAGCAGGGCCACCGCCATAATGGTCGATGAGCACTGTTAAAAGCTTTCGGTCCATCTGGTCAAGGCCACATTCGTCCACGTCCATGCGCGCCAAAGCTCCTGCTGCAAGCT
>JAWXUA010000163.1:0-5934 GCA_044433065.1 Pseudomonadota bacterium | reverse complement strand
GGTGCTGCCGCTGGAGCAGGTGCTGCCGCTGGAGCAGGTGCTGCCGCTGGAGCAGGTGCTGCCGCTGGAGCAGGTGCTGCCGCTGGAGCAGTTTGTGGTGCAACAGTTTCAAATTGCACATCAAGGATGGCAGAGTCATCAGCATTACGGGTGCTTGTCATGTAGTTATAGCCAAGCGAAGTAATGATAAAAATGACAGCCAAGAATGCGGTCAGCTTGGTCAAGAGGCCACCTGCACCAGAGCTACCGAACACGGAAGCATTGCCACCACCAAAGATAACGCCCATGCCTTCCTTACCAGCTTGCAACAAAACCAAAACGATAAGGATAAGACAAACAACAACGTGAAGGGTCAGAACGAGAGTCTGCACCGTATTTCCTCCTAATGTGAAGCCTTTGGCATGCAAGGCAAAGCCAGCATGCAAAAAAGGTGGCGTTATGCCAAGATGATACTGCTAAAACTTGCAGCCTGTAAAGAAGCGCCACCTACCAGAACTCCGTCCACATTGTCAAGCCCCATAATGCTCCCTGCATTGTCAGGCTTGACGCTTCCACCGTATAAAATGCGGATAGAATGCCCAAGTTCGCCATAACGCTCAACGAGCAAAGATCGGATAAGTGCGTGTGCTTCAAGGATTTCTTCAGGACCAGCAACTTTTCCTGTGCCGATAGCCCAGATAGGTTCATAGGCTACAGCAAGAAATTCTGAGACTAGCTGTTCATGAACTTTTTCTAAAGCTGAACCGAGCTGACGCGCCATAACCTGCGCAAGTTGACCAGCCTCACGCTCTTCAAGGCTTTCACCGATGCACAAAATGACATGCAAACCAGCTTCAAGGCTGAATAATGTTTTACGCGCCACAAGAGCATCGCTTTCACCAAGAATGTGGCGTCGCTCAGAATGGCCCACGAGCACCCACCGGCACCCAGCGTCGAGAAGCATATGCGGTGAAATTTCGCCTGTAAATGCGCCTTCAACAGCAGGATACACATCTTGTGCACCAAGCTGATAAGCCTGCTGCCCAACAAAGGACATGTCCACTGCTTGTAATGCCGTAAATGATGGAAATACAACAATTTCTCTATCATCGGGCAAAACAGAAGATGTGGCTTCAAAAAGCTTGCGGCTGGTGGTACGGGCCTCGCTAAAGGTTTTGTACATCTTCCAGTTCGCGGCAATAAGTTTTTTCATACAATCTCCAGTGATGGCGCCATTGGGCTTCCATATAAAGAGCTGTGCTTTGCAATGACTATTTTATAGCATACATCAAAATGCGTACACAAGCTCGCGTCCATAAATGATGGCGTCTTCGTTGGTGTCTTGATAATAATGCCGGCGTATGCCTAATGCTTCAAAACCAAGAGCTTCATAAAGGCCAATGGCAGGTGTATTACTACGCCTGACCTCAAGTAAGGCACGACTTATGCCCGTTTTGGCAGCATTTTGCAAGACAGTATCCAGTAAGGTCCGACCGAGGCTTTTGCGCCGTACCTCTGGGTGCACAGCGATATTCAAAACCTCAAGTTCACCTGCCACACAATACACAGCTAAATAGGCAAGAAGCTTAGATTTTTCAAGCCTAATGCCCTCATGTTCAGCGTCGCGAATACCCCAAAGAAAAAAGGTATCTTGCTCAAAAGCCTGACGAAATTGCTCCGCAGTCCATGGTGTGCTGAAGCATTGCTGCTCTAGTGCTGCAACCTCTTCAGCGTCGTCTGTAGTTAACAGTATGACAGGCATTAGTTGATATACACGCGCTCAAAAAATTTGCGGTCTTGCAGTGTGGCCCCTGTACCACGTACAACTGTAGTCAAAGGCGCACTATCGACAACAACATTAAGATGTGTTTCGCGAGCAATGAGTGTATCAAGCCCCTTCAAAAGTGCACCGCCACCAGCAAGCAAAACGCCATTATGTGCGATATCGCCTGCAAGCTCTGGGGGTGTTTTTTCAAGGGCACGGCGCACCGAGGCTACAATGGCACGCACAGGTTCACGGAGGGCTTCACGGATATGACCATCGCTGACACGCACGATTTTTGGCGTGCCATGAATCATGTCTTTACCCGAAACCTCGACCACCAATTGCTCTGGCAATGGATACGCAGAACCGATGAGCATTTTAATGCGCTCGGCCATATTCTCACCCACAAGAATTTGAAATTCTTCCTTGAGATAGCTTTGCACAGCCTCGTTCATGGCATCGCCAGCCACACGAATGGAGTCTGCATGAGCAATGGAAGACAGCGAAATAACAGCAACTTCTGTTGTACCGCCACCAATGTCGACCACCATATTGCCAAGAGGCTCATGGATGGGCAACTCAGCACCAATGGCTGCAGCCATGGGTTCCTCAATGAGCTTCACATCGCGAGCACCTGCTTGGTGTGCGGAGTCAATAACAGCACGCTTTTCAACCTGAGTTATCCCTGTAGGAACACAGATAACAATGCTTGGCTTAATGATATTGAGGCCAGTAATAACCTTGCGGATAAAGTACGAAATCATCTGCTCTGTCACCGCAAAGTCTGCGACAACACCATCGCGCAAAGGACGAATAGCGCGGATATTTTGCGGTGTACGGCCAAGATACTCTTTTGCACTACGGCCTACAGCCAAAACGTCACCGCTTGCAGCATCAATGGCCACAACAGAAGGCTCACTCATGACGATACCGTCTGCGCGTGTGTAGAGCAAAGTATTTGCGGTACCTAAATCCATTGCAAGGTCTTTGCCCAAAAAGCCAAATAAGTTCTTAAACATGCTGTACTCGCTCGTGCAAGACTATGATAAATGGTAAACGCTTTTCAATAAAAACTGAAGGCACTCTTACGCAGTACAAAAGCTATTGCACCAATGAGCGCAAACGTGCACGAAGATACAAGCCCTCAAGATGTAAAGCAATAATATCTACAGCCATGGCCACAAAGCTACGCATATTTTGTGAAATGGGCCGCGCTGTATCGGCTGTGAAGCACAAAACACCGCGCGTAGCCCGATGGACAATAATCGGCATACAAATGACTGCGGGGAATTCCGGCAAACTGGGTCCACGGCCAAACACCGCTGTCAAAGGACTATGGTCAAGACCATCGGCAAAGACCGCTGTACCATGACTAAAAACCCAGCCCACAAGGCCAGCATCCATATGGAAGAGGGGAGAACCTTTTTGCTCACGAAGCATCAAGGGACTGCTTTCATCATCCACAACATATCCGTTGCGCGCCACATCTGCAGATATAAAAATACAATTATCAAAGCCTGTTACAGACGACAATAGCTTTAGATACTGACGCAAGCAAAGAGACCATTGCGTATAGCGGAAACGCAATTCGTGCAAAAGGCTAAGGCTTGTAAAATAGGATTGCAGAGCGTCGTCAACATTTCGGCTGGCATCAGCGGAATAAATATCAGCCAATAATTCTGTAAATAAATACAGTATCTTCTGGTCTTTATCTGAAAAAGAATATTGCCGCGTGCTATCAATACAAAGCACCCCACCGCCGCGTACAGGGCACCCCATGAAAGCCTTAATGGGTGCATCCTCATTATTTTTATAGTAGCCGAGTATCGATGGAGCTTGATCTATCTTCTGCACAAGTAAAGGCTTCTTATTACTTAAAATACAGCCTACAAGGCCTTGCTCGTTAACAATATGACAATCAGTATCAATTTTTTTGCCAAGGCTAAACGAAGCCGCAATACTCACACCATTTTCGCGCCCATCTGGCATAAAAAATACCGCTGAGTACGCGTCGAAAACGCTGCAAATAATACCGAGCAAGTTTGTATAGTTATCGTTGTGCGTCATATATATTTTCTCTATGTTCATTTTTACTATGGACATCTAGGGGCAAAGAAAATCATTACTAGCTAAACAGCAGGATCAATTTAGTTCCCTTTTTTACCCTAATAACGATTATGAAAATAAGCATAGCAAAAAAGCATAGAGTACTGCAACTAGCATAATGCAAAATATATTCATGAAATGACAAAAAAATCGTACTTTTGTGGCAACCAAGCCCGATTAAGAGTAGAAATTTTTTCTAAAAAAAAATAGTCTTCTTTTCGATGGAAAGGGACCGACCCAAGTTTTGCTTGCGTTGTACCCAAACCCTGACCATCTCCTGACCAAGCCCAGACTAAGCCCTGACTAAGCCCTGACCAAGCCTTGTTCAAACATCATTCAATGGACAATGCACACATTTTGCCCATTATCTGGAACGCTCATGACCGTATCGTGGAAAAATGCCTTTAGCAAAAGCTCCTTTGCCTGCAAAGAAAACGCAAGTTTTGTTGATGATGTCAACATTGCTGACCTTGCGACCTTACGGCATTTTTTAGATACGGTGCATATTCGCCAATGTCTTCTGCGGCCCTATTGTGAAATTCCAGACTACCCAGTAGTAGAATCACGCGAGCTTCTGCCATCCTTTGAATCTGACATGTGGGAACACAAGTTATTGCCAGGCTTCAGCTTGGTGGCTTTCCAACGTCCTCTCAACTATTTTCAAGAAATTTTTCAGTTCGACATGCTCCACTCTGTGGACAATTCCCTCACCACTATCGACGGTCCCGCCTGTCCCCTTGAAGGCAATATCCTTGCGCGCAATATCCAAGTTCTGCAATCGCGCCTTGCCAGAGCACTCCAAGAGCCATTCCGCCAGCGTTTTGCTCGTAAAGACACAAGCTTGCTTGATAACTATGATGCCTTAATGCCCTACCTACTCACTCTAGACCGTGCGCAAGTGCTCAGCCAAGACCGCTATGGTCAATTCCACCTTTCAGGCGTCTTTGCCTCCTTCCCTTCAGACCTCGACAACGAAATCAAACGCTTTGGCCTTCGCATCGGCAAATTCGCACCCCGAAACAGCCAAATCTACGAACAAAACCGACTTTTCGTCTACCAATTCCTCATGGAGCTGTACGGCTTTCCTATTGTCTCTGAACGCCGTACCTCAAGTGCCCTCTTCGCACGCCGCCTCCATAAAATAGGTGAAAGCTTCTTACTGCGCGTCCTCGGACAATCAGACCGCGCCATCACCACTATCTCCAATATGGAACCTTGTGGCAACTATCCGCGTGTGGATAAAATCGCCCTCGTGCGCGTGGACGAAGACCAAGAAGAGGCCATCGAGCGCATCACCAACGGTGGCTATTTCTTTGATGAAGAAAAGCGCGTCGTCATTATGCGTATCACCTATAAGCAACACACCTTTAATGCTGACAACGTGCGCCAAGACCGAGCCCTCTCCGTTGCCAAACAAGAGCTCATCCATCCACTCACAGGCGAACTGCTCGCAGATGTGAACATCGTTAAAGATACCTCCAATATGTTCCTGCGCCTCAACGACATTGTGCGTGGTGAATACTCTGGCCGTATCATCTATAAACGTACCGAAGTCGTCGAGAATACCGACACTGACGAAAAGCGTCTTAAATTTCTCTTTGCATGGCTATCCAAGCACCAACGCCGCATGATTAGCTATTCCGACGACTTTTATGCCAACGTCTCCAAAGTTCTCGATCTCTATCTGCTCGCACCGGAAAACAGCGACACCTTCTCCCAACTCAAAGACCTCTTCCAAGAAGTTTGGGCCAAGTACAGCTATATCCAGCAAGCACGTAAAGTCCGCGTCTTCGAAGACATCAAGCTCCGCGTCCTCCACGGCGAGCGCATCACCTATCTGCACATGCTCGCCGAGTCCGTTACCCTACTCCACGGCCTCAAATTCGAAATCGTCAGCTATTTCGACACCCTCGTCAACAGCGTCATCCACATCGGCGAAGCTATGCTCAATGACCGCTACTTGCTCCGCACCTACATCAATAAGCATGAGTCCGACCTCACCCCCAATGGTCTCGAAATCCGTAAGCAATACCGAAAGCTCGTCGCACTCATCGATGAGTTTAAAGCTATCAAACGCGCCCGTG
>JAWXUA010000162.1:0-6146 GCA_044433065.1 Pseudomonadota bacterium | reverse complement strand
AAAAAAAATATTGCCTCACAATTGACTAGGCACCTATTGCCATAGCTCATTGATGGCGCGAACTCAAGGCTTATGATGGGTGGATGGGAGAGGAGGTGGAGGGGAGAGGAGGTGGATGGGAGAGGAAGAGGAAAGGCAAGATAGCAGAAAGGCAAGACAGCAGAAAGGCAGAAGAAAGATGCGCTCGGCTTCGCTGTCGCTCCCAGAACAGAAGACGAAAAGGCCCACTCCCTCCGACCCTATCTACTATCCGTAAGCTCGAAGACTCGCTAACGGATAGTACGATAGCGCCACCTCCCTCCAAGAGGGAGGCTTAAGAGGCTCGCCTTGCAATGTAGTTTGGCTGCTCGCCCCGAGTTCATCGTGATAGGCAAGGCTGAACTATACAGCAGTGAGGGCAATATATAATGCCCTGCTCCTCATAGTATAGATAAGTCTCACTATGAAAATCTTCGCGCTAAGACCAATGATATACCAAGAAACAAGTGAAGCCGTTGGCTCCAAAGCCTCACTCTTGAGGGAGGTGGCGAGTCGGCGGGAGTACGCCTTTTTCTTCTGCCTTTCCTCTTTCCTCTTCTGCCTTTTTCTTAAGCCTCCCTCTTGGAGGGAGGTGGCATTGTCGTAGTAGCCGTTAGGTGAACGCAGTGAACCTTACGGATGCTAGACCAATGACGGAGGGAGTGGGCCTTTTCGTCTTCTGTTCTGGAAGCGACAGCGAAGCCGAGCGTATCTCTCTTCCTCTTATGCCTTTCCTCTTCCCTCTTCCTCTTATGCCTTTCCTCTTCCCTCTTCTGCTATCTTGCTTTCCTCTTACTCTTTGCCTTTCTCTTAAGCCTCCCTCTTGGAGGGAGGTGGGCCTATCGTACTATCCGTTAGCGAGTCTTCGAGCTTACGGATAGTAGATAGGGTCGGAGGGAGTGGGCCTTTTCGTCTTCTGTTCTGGAAGCGACAGCGAAGCCGAGCGTATCTATCTTCCTCTTATGCCTTTCCTCTTCCCTCTTCTGCATCTCTCTTCCTCTTCCTCTTCCTCTTATGCCTTTCCTCTTCCCTCCTCCTCTTCTCCTTTCCATTCCTAGCGAAACACAATGCGGCACCCAATTCTTTTTTCTATTGCTAAATGGATACACTCACAACATTCCTGAAATTTTTCTGTAATTTCAATGTTACTAAATCGTAGCACTTCAAATTTATACTTATTAATTTCTATTGTTCTCTTTTCATCATGAGCTTCACCATCGTCTGTATAGTGCTGACTTCCATCAAGTTCTATAATAAGCTTTGCTCTATGACAGTAAAAATCAGCAATATAGTGTCCAATAGCTTTTTGCCTTTGAAAACGTATAGGATATTCTCTGAGAAATTCATACCACAAGCGTTTTTCTTGTGGAGTCATATTTTTTCGTAGCTCTTTTACTCGTGGTATAAGGATATTATTGTATTTTAATGACATAGTAATTCCAAATTGTTGCTTAAATTTATGCAATACTATTATGCTCGTGATGTTACTTCAAGCAATTAAGTATAGATGACATGTTTAAAGGAAAGAAAAAACAACAAAAAGCCGAGACCCGTTAAGGTCTCGGCTTAAATGCGAAGCTAACACTTATCGTGCTACACTTCTATACTGCGACTAATCCCACAAGGGGCACAAAGGGCAAAGCCCCTTGAATTAGAAGGAGTATACGAAGTTGAAAGTAGCCTTGTAAGCAGTTTCGTCGTTAGAGTTGTCATTCATGTCGTAGTCGATCAAGCCGAGTTCAACGATGAAAGCAAGGTTTTCGTAGATTTGGTAGGTGCTGTCGAAGTTAACTTCGATAGCGGATTCGCTGCTGGTCATGTAAACAGCTTGGTTGAAGGAGTTCAACAAAACCTTGTCACCATCAACGTCAGCATCGTTGGTACCACGGGAGTACACGAAGCGGAATACGTGGCTGAGGTCTTCGATGAAGGAGATGTCAGCAAGTTCAAGACCGATAGCCCAAGTACCTTCTGGAGCTTCACCGATGTTGGTATCTTCTTGGTAGCAAGAACCAACGTAACCGAAGGAAGTTGGGTACCAGCAACCGCCACCGAAGGTAGGCAATACGCCGTCGCCTTCAGAGTCAGCACCAGTAGCGTACCAACCGATGATAGCTGGGGTCATGAAATCAAGAGCGTATGCAGCCTTAAGGTCAACCATCCAACCAGATTGGTCGATGTTGCCACCATCAGCGTTGCCGTACAAGAAGCTCATGTCCAAGGTGAATGGATCGAAAGCAGACATGGTGTATGCAACGCCGAGGTAGTAAGCGTCAACGTCATCACCAAATTTGCCAGCTTTGTAGGTACCGTTATCGTTGACACCTGCACCGGAAAGAGCAGAGTCGCTACCAATAGCAGTGTAGACAAAGTAAGGAGTGATTGCATGGCCATCAAGGGTGATAGGAGCAACCAAAGCAAAAATGTCCATTTCGTCATTGTAGCTGTATGGGGTGCCCGTGGTATCGTCATCGATATCGCTGCTCTTGCCATCGTATGGACGTGCCCAGAAAGCGGTCAATGCGAAGGTATCGGAGAAAGCATTGGAAACAACAACAGCTGCTACGTCGTCGTCAAGCAAAGCGGAACCGAATGCGCCACCAGGAAGGGTGATGCCTTGGATACCCATACGAACTTTAGCGTCGGTGCTAGGTACGGTCCAGTCGATGAAGGAACGCTTAACTTCAACGGTCTTGCCGTCTGCGCCAAGAGCTGCACCTTGGTCGCTGTTACCCCAAGTGGAGTTACCGATTTCGAAGAAGATTACGCCCTTGAGGTTTTCGCTAGCGATGATGTCCATTTGCAAGCGGAGACGCTGGGATGCGTTGAAGTCGTTTTCGCCATCAGCGTAGTCGGTGTTGCTCATTGCATGGAAACCGAAGTTCCACTTACCAGATACCTTAACGTCTGCAGCTTGTGCGCCAGTGTATGCGCCCATAACGAGGCCAGCGGCCAAAAGCAAAGTAACGATGCGTTTCATGTTTTTTTCTTCCTTCAAAAGAATTATTATTGCGACGCTGTGAGCTATTGCAGCTCGGCGTCAAATCCCGAATGTCAAAAAAATAATACTTTGGCAAGCGAAATCTGACAGAATGTTCAAATTTTTTTACTTTTTTGCTTTTGGAGTGAGTGCTCGCAAGTGCTTGAAAAAATAGGAAATATGAATATCACACCATTTTTTAACCAATATTTTGGACGACAAACGCAAAAAAGCCGAGACCTTAATAGGTCTCGGCTTACTTAGTAGAAGCTATATTCTGACTTGCAGACTACACTTCCATACTGCCACTAATGGCAAAGGGCTTAGCCCCTTGAAATTAGAAGGAGTATACGAAGTTGAAGGTAGCCTTGTAAGCGGTTTCGTCGTATTCGCTGGTGCCTTCGATATTGTAATCGATCATGCCAAGTTCAACGATGAAAGCAAGGTTTTCATAGATTTGGTAGGTGCTGTCGAAGTTGATTTCAATGCTGGAGTCATCGCCACGCATCATGACAGGAGCGCCTGCATCGCCGTAGGAAGAGAATGTGTAGTCAGCTGCATCGCTGTCGTTAGTTGCTTCAGAGTATACGAAGCGGAAAACGTGGGTGAGGTCTTCAATGAAGGAAATGTCAGCAAGTTCAAGACCGATAGCCCAAGTACCTTCTGGAGATTCAGAGGTATTGGTATCCATGCGGTAGCAAGAACCAACGTAACCGAAGGAAGTTGGGTACCAAGCACCAGCTGCAAAGGTAGGCAATACACCGTCGCCTTTAGAGTCAGCACCAGAAGCGTACCAACCGATGATAGCAGGGGTCATGAAGTCAAGAGCGTATGCAGCCTTGAAGTCAACCATCCAACCAGATTGATCAATGTCGTCATTATCAGCATTACCATACAAGAAGCTTACGTCCAAGGTGAATGGATCGAAAGCAGTCATGGAGTATGCTACACCGAAGTAGTAGATATCGAGATCTTCGGTAAGAGCAAAGCGAATATTACCATTATTATTGATCTCAGAGGTGTATCCATCATACAAAACATCTTCGCCAACGCTAGCGTAGACAAAGTAAGGGGTGATTGCATGGCCATCAAGGGTGATAGGAGCAATCAAACCAAACATATCCATTTCGTCGTTGTAAGACTCGGACTGGAAATTTGTACCTACACCACTATTGCTATAGCCACCATCAAATGGACGTGCCCAGAATGCGGTCAAAGCAAAGTTGTCGGAGAAAGCATTAGAAACAACGAGAGCTGCTACGTCGTCGTCAAGCAAAGCGGAACCGAAAGCGCCACCTGGGAGGGTTACGCCTTGGATACCCATACGAACTTTAGCATCGGAGTTAGGAATGGTCCAGTCGATGTACGAACGCTTAACTTCAACGGTCTTGCCGTCTGCGCCAAGAGCTGCGCCGTGGCTGCTGTCACCCCAAGTGGAGTTACCGATTTCGAAGAAGATTACGCCCTTGAGGTTTTCGCTAGCAATGATGTCCAATTGCAAGCGGAGACGCTGGGTAGCAACGAAGTCGTCTTCGCCGTCGGAGTAATCAGCATTGCTAGAGAAGTCAAAACCGAAGTTCCACTTACCAGATACTTTCACGTCAGCGGCTTGTGCGCCGGTGTATGCGCCCATAACGAGGCCAGCGGCCAAGAGCAAGGTAACGATGCGTTTCATGATTTTTCTTCCTTCAAAGAATTGTTTGTTTAGGCGCTGTGATAAATAAATGCACTGCGCCGGAAATGAATTTGCCAGAAAGATATGCCTTTGACAATATAAAAGTGCTCCTTTCGTACAATTTTTTTTACTCATTTATGACTTTTTTATGTTTTTTGCTACTTTTTCTATGGGCATCATCATTATATATGCATGTGCTCACTGTGATAAAATCATCATATCGGATGTATTTACTCCGATTATTTGATTGAACAAAGAAGTCTACTCATAGGCTTAATGTAATACTATATTAGTATTGTATAAAATTTTGAACCGCCGTTTTATACAAAATTGGATATTTTTTTTGGGTTTTGGTGGGCCTTTGGCTTGGTGGCCCTTTGGCTTGGTTTGGTGGGCTTTTGACGTGGTTTGGTGGACTGATGACGTGCCCAATGATGTATCTGATGATGTTCTGTGATGGATGTGATGATGGATGTGGCGACGTATTTGGACTGCCCCAATGTATGTTCCAGTGTACTAGAGAGGCCACCAATATGTACCCTTGTGTACTATAGATGCTATCAATATATTCCATGAGCGACATCAATATACCGTGTCCTACAACGCAAAAACGCCCCAGTAGTAAGCAAAAATACTACTGGGGCGTTTGTTCGCGCTGATATGGATAGTCTAATCTTGGCCCAATTCCTTTTGGAGCCATGCTCTGATTTCTTGTGTTGGCTGGAAGATGCCCTTGAGGTCACCATATTCGTGCAAGAAATTGTTGGCCAACTTTTCTGGCAACGCTACTGTGAGCAGCTCTTCTGCACCATCGGAGTTGCGGCGTACAAGGCGTACTTGTGGCCATGTAGCCCACGTGTCCACAACGAAATACGTTGAGTAATCGGACTTGCCGCGCACTGGTGGGTGTTCTGCGTGCCAGTCGTTGTTGCCCCATTCTAGGTACATGGTGACAGCGTGCGTTGGGCACAGATTCCAATCGATATAATGGTTGGAGAAGGACTTCAGTTCAGTCATGGTAAATCTCCTTTGATATTTTTATGAGGTATGGTGTGTTTATGGAGGCAGCTTTGTATGTATTGTTGTTTCGTTGAATAAATAGTAACAGTTACTAATAAGTTGTCAAGCACTTTTCTATTGTGGTGTGACTTTTTTTGTGGTTGTGGTGATAAGGGGAGTGGGAAGGAGGAGGAGGAAAGGCAGGAGAGAAAGGCAGGAGGAAAGGCAGGAGAGAAAGGCAGGAGAGAAAGGCTGACTCCCTCCGTCTCGCTGCGCTCGACACCTCCCTCAAGAGGGAGGCTTTGGAGGCTCGCCCCAAGTAATGTAGTTTGGCGGCTCGCAATGACAATTTTTGTACAAAGGCTTGTGGCATAGTAAGAACAAGTGATGCCGTTGGGCTCTTAAGCCTCCCTCTTGGAGGGAGGTGGCGCGGCCGTACTAGCCGTTAGGCGAACGCAGTGAACCTTACGGATA
>JAWXUA010000161.1:0-6149 GCA_044433065.1 Pseudomonadota bacterium | reverse complement strand
AGGGGAACCCTTTTCAAAGGGTTCCCCTTCCCCCAGCTAATCTCACCCAAAATCCTACTCTTTAATAACCATGAAAATGCCGACCAAAACCAGACCGGCACCGAACCAGCCGAGGAGTGGGAAGAGCTCGCCCCAGAAGACGAAAGCGAGGACGGTAGTGAGGAGTGGTTCGAGGTTACTGAGCACAGCGACTTTGGTGGGCGCGAGGCGTTTAAGGCCTTCGCAGTAGGCGGAGTAGGCTCCGTAGCTTGAGATGACGCCGATGGTCATGAGGGCAAGCCAGTCTTCAGGGCTTTTGTGAACGAAATCGATGAAGGGCAAGAGCACAAGACAGCCCACGGTGAGACAGTAGGCGTAGATGGTAATGGATGAGAAACGCTTGAGATAGATGGTGTTGAAAACGTAGTGTGTTGAATAGGCGAGACCTGAGAGAAGACCAAAAAGAATACCAATGATATCATGCTTTTGTGGTGTTGAACCGCCAGAGAGACAGAGCAGAGCCACGCCTGCCATAGCGACGACGATGGCCGCCATTTTGAGGGGTGTGAGGCGTTCTTTAAAGAAGATGCGCGAGAAGAGGGCTACCCAGAAGGGGCCTGTGTAGAGGAGGACTGAGGTCATGGCTGCGCCTGAACGCTGGACGCCGACCTGTACGAAAGTGAAGAAGGCGGCGATGCCGATGACGCCAAAACCTGCGAGCGCAAGGCTGTCTTTGGCGGACACGCGGTACTGCTTGGTGAGGACCGCGTGGGCTACGAAGCAGAGCGCACCAAAGAACGCGCGCCAGAAGGCCACTTCCATGGGCGATATGCCGTTGCCAAGGGGAATACGGGAGACTGGGCCGAGCAGGGCCCAAAGGCTTGCTGCAGTGAAGGTGAAGAGATAGCCGAGGGTGGCTTGGTTTGCGGATGGGGCTTTCATACGATGCTCACTTAGGATTTATGCGTGGAATGGGATGCCAAGGTGTAGAAAGAGTACGTTTTTAGCTGTTTTTCTGAAAATACGGTTTACGAACTTTAGGACGCTTTGTTGGTGCGTAGCGTGTGCGTATGGCTTTAAAGAGTTCAGGGATACGGTCGTATTGATGGACAATGTGTGGTATATCTCCGTTATCATTGAAGATTATTCCGTTGTTATCCATATGTGGCATACCATCGTAATAGCCGAGGGTCAAAATGGGACCGCTATTATCTATGGTATGGAAAGGGGCTAAGGCTCCGTTGCGCAAGAGATGATTGTGCACCGCTTGGTCATAGCCAGCCATGCCTTTGGCAGGGCTATGTGGCAAGAGGGCGGCTTTCATGGTCTTGAGGTAGCGGAGCATGCTTTGGTGGTCGGCTATGACTGTGCCAGAGCAAGAAATGGGGTGATGGGCCATGGCTTGCCACGCGTCGTGGCCAAGGTGACCACACGACCACTGTGTCATGTAGGGGCAGGTGCCGATGGTCATGCGTTGGTCTTCGAGGGTGATGGTGAGGCCACTTGGCATGAGGGTGTCGTTGGAGGGCATGTCGGGCTGTGCAGAGCTCGACGTGGAAGGGGAACCTGTGCAATTCGTGTCATTTGCGCAAGCCGTGCACTTTGTTAAAGCCGTGCACTTTGTTAAAGTCGTGCACTTTGTTAAAGCCGCGAAAGGTGAACGCTGGAAGATGATGTCGCGAACGTCAGCATGCAGGATATGCGTATACGGTGTCCTGTCCATGGCGAGGTAGTCGCTATAGATGAAAAAACGTAAGGCATTCCAAGGAATTTCAGCACCATGGGCGGCAGTGTAGGCGTCACGATCGACGAGGACACAGGTCACGTCGTGGGATTGGATGCGGTCGATGTCGCGGGTGGTTGGCGAGACAAAGAGCACACAATGGCCAGTGTAGCCGCTTTCACGTAAGCTTGCGATGAAGGGCCGCACGTCGCCGTAGTGATAGCCAGCGGCAAGGCCCATGACCAGTTGAGCTGGTTGTGGGCTTCTTTGTTGTGCGTCGCCTAGAGCTTGCGGTGCGGCTTGGGGTGTGTCTTGGGGTGTAGCTTGCGATGCGGCTTGCGGTGCGGCTTGCGGTGCGGCTTGAGGTAGAATGGTGAGTGCTTGCATGGCCGTTATATACGTGAGAGGTGGGCGTCTGGCAATGCGCGTTGAGTCGTGAATTTGGGTGGACGTAGCGTTCAAGGAGGAGTCTTTTTTAGGCAACAAAAAAAGCACCCACTATAAAGTGAGTGCTCTAATTGGCTGGCATTCCCAAGGGGATTTGAACCCCTGTCGACGGCGTGAAAGGCCGTTGTCCTAGGCCGGCTAGACGATGGGAACGCGCTATTTGAATGGCTGGGGCGGAAGGACTCGAACCCTCGGATGACGGGACCAAAACCCGTTGCCTTACCGACTTGGCTACACCCCAACAGCGAGATACAGTCTTTACGGAAAAAGCTTGGACTTGTCAATAAAATTTTGAAGTTTTTTTATTTTTCCGTTTTTTCATTGGTTTATTTTCTCATTGTTTTTTTGACGTGCGCGTCATGTACGCAATGTTGTATAGCTCACAAGACTCTTATCCCCAAAAAAATATTTTCAGGCCAATGCCAATCAGAATACAAGCACCAAAAAGTTCAGCACGCTTGCCCAGTGAACTTTTGTTCGAAAGCATAGTGCCAAGATGCAACGCTGCAAGAGTGCAAAAAAAGCACACGACGCCAATAATGATGGATGGTATAACGATAGTTCTACCAGTAAAGGCAAAAGAAATGCCAATAGCGAGAGCGTCTATGCTGGTTGCAACGGCAAGGAAGAGGATACAGAGCAGGGTGATTTTTTGAGGGCAGTCCGTATCCTTCGTATCCTCTTCTTTGTTCTCCAAGGATTCCTTGAGCATCTTGCCACCGATGCACACAAGCAAGATACACGCAATCCATGAACCATAATCAGCAAAGCTTTCTTGGACAAAGCTTGAAAAGAAGTAGCCAATGAGCGGCATCATGAACTGGAAAAAACCAAAGGCTAAGGGAATGCCCACATAGTCAATGAGGCGTAGCTTTTTGTTCACGCAAGCAAGTGCCAAGGCAACAGCAAAGGCGTCCATGGAAAGAGCGAGGGCAAGAGAAAAGGCAAGAAAGAGCGTATCAAGCATAGCGGTCCTTTATATGCTTTGTGATATATCAAAGATATGACCAGCCCCCTTCGCACATTTGCACGCGACGAAGAAGGCTGGCCAACGCATTTTATGGAGATTCTCTATAAAACAAAAGAGAATATATTAGAATGTGTAGCGAACAACAATGGCTGCCTTGTAGCCATCCTTGGTCTCAACGCCCCACGTATTTTCATCTACACCGTTAATAGCATAGCCAAGTTGCAGGCTCGCAGAAAGGTTTTCGTAGATTTGGTAGGTGCTGTCTGCATTGAATTCCACCATGTAATCATCGGTGGTGAGGTAGAAGTAGCCGCCACCATGGAGGGAGCTGGTGCTGCCTGCGCCATAGAGTGCTGCATTTTCAGGATCGTTGGTACCGCGCCAGTAGGCAACACGCAAGGAATGCTTCAAGTCGTCAATGAACGAAATGTCGTTCAACTGAACACCAAGACCCCACGTACCAGAGTAACCGAGGCTTTGGTCAAAGCCAGAAGCGTAGCCACTCCAATCGCCAGAAACAGGAGACCACACGCCGTCACCAAAGAAGGTGGTGAAGGTGCCAGATGGTCCCATGGTTGGCATGGCTTCGGAACCGTTGTTTGGGTTGTCGTCGTCACCAGAGCCGTACCATGCAAACACACCTGGGGTACCGAAGTCCATGGCGTATTCAGCAAGACCCTTTACGAGCCAACCAGAACGCTCATTGCTTGCAGTGCCACCGCTAGAGAGTTCGCGGTCGCCGCTATCAGACACAGAACCGTAGTTGAAGTCAAATTCAAGGTTCAAGGCGTTGGCCTTGTACTTTACTGGTAAACCAACCCAGAACATGGTGGCGTCGTCTTCGCGCACGCTACGGCCAGCCTTGCTATTGGTTTCATAGGAGAACAGGCCAGGGGCTTTGGAAGCGATTACATCCTTGCCCATAACGCCGCCCATAACCCAAGGGGTGAGGGTCAAACTGTCGAAATTCATGGGCACGCTGGCAAAGAAAATGTCGAGCTCGTCGTTGCCAGAATCTGTGGTAGCAGAATCATATGGGCGCATCCAAGCTGCTGTAATGCCAACGTTATCGTTCAAGGTGTAGGCGGTTGAAATACCAGCCATATCAGCACCAAGAACAGCTGTGCCGCCTGCTGCATCTGGAAGGCCAAAGTATTGGATACCCATACGGACCTTCATATCAGCAGAAGGGATACGCCAGTCGATGTACGAACGGCGCACTTCAACTACAGTGCCGTCGGAGCCGAGCTGGCCGCCTGTTGCCGTATCGCCGTAGAATTGTTCGCCCATTTCAAGGAACAAAGCACCTGTTACGTTTTCAGAAGCCTTGAAGAAGGTCCATGTGCGCAGACGCTGTTGTGCGGAGAATGGGTCGCCATTAACGCCTTCAAAATATTCGGTACTGCTGTGACCAAAGCCAAAGATGAATTCACCACCGACGCTAATATCAACGGCTTGAGCTTTGTTTGCAGCTGTAAAAACGAGGCCCGCAGCGAGCAATAAGGTTACGATTTTTTTCATAAAGTATTCCTTCAAAATGAAAAAAGGGTGTAGGAAAAGATGGGGAGGAAAATCTTCCCCTTTATAGAAAGATGCCCAATGCATCAAAATATGACAAAGGTCTTTTAGGCGGCGTTTTCTTGTATTTTTGCGTAGACCTGCTTGGTGTATGGCAAGAGGAACGCACCGCGCCCAATGTAGAAGATGATAAATGAGAGCCAAAGCCCTGTATTATCAAAGAGAGGAACGAAGATAGCAAGGCTAATAAGATAGCTTATGAGTGCCTTGAATGTGGAATTGCGTACAGGTCTTGTGGTACCAGATCCTGTAAAAATTCCGTATAGTGTTAGTCCAAAGCCAGAAGCAATGGGAAATAATACTGTCCAGTAATGAATGGATGCGAATTGTTCTAAAATCTCTGGAATATCAGTGAAGATAGAGCCAACTCCATTGCCCATGAAGGCGATTACTCCTGCAAGAAGCAGCATAACCGCTATGGTCCACTCTGTATTACGTCTGAAGGTCAATTTCAAAAGATGAGCGTTTCGCTCGCCAACAGATTTACCTGCAAAGACGCTGGACGCATTGGCAATGCCGTCAAACATATAGCTAGCAATGAAGGTGATTTGCATGGCCACTGCATTGGTCGCAAGCACAGTCCCACCAAGAGAAGCACCCATTTTTGTCATGAGATTGAACATGATGAGCAAGCACACCGTGCGCAAAAGCAAGTCAGAATTGGCGGATACGATTGTTTGCAAATCCTTTTTGCTGATGACGCACGCGGCTTTAAGCTCACGCACATTGGCAGGGTGTGCTCTATAGACAAAGAAAAGACCAAGAGCAAAGGTGGTAAACTGCGCTATAAGCGTTGCCACAGCAACACCAGCAACGCCGTAACCAAAGCCCACCACAAAGAGTAGGTCTAATAGGATATTGATAACATTACCAGTTACTTGTGTGGCAAGAGTGGCTTTCACTTTAGCCTGTCCCATGAGCCAGCCAATGGTGGTGTAGTTCAAAAGCACAAGCGGTGCACCCCAGATAAGGATGCTGAAATAGATGTGCGCTTGTTCTGCAACTTCTTTTTCTGGGCCAAGCAGATATTGTGCCCCAGCCCAGATTGGCCCTTGCATGGTAATGAAGAAAAGGCCCATACAGGTGGCAAGGATGAACGGACGTACAAGGCTTGCAATAATCTCTTCTCGCGAGCCACGGCCAAGAGCAATGGAGCTTTGGCTTGTGGTGCTCACGCGGAAGAAACCAAGGAGCCAGTAAAGGGTATTCAAAATAACCGTGCCCACGGCAACGCCGCCAATGTACACTGGTGACTCCAAATGCCCAACCACAGCAGTGTCCACAGCGCCAAGCAAGGGCTGCGTCACCGTGGAAATGATAAAGGGCACGGCTATGGCAAAGTATGCTGAATGTGGTAAGGTATTTGTTTTCATAGTTTTTCTTTGTTTTTTATTTTTACTGGGGGAAGGGGGAACC
This sequence comes from Pseudomonadota bacterium, assembly GCA_044433065.1. Lineage (GTDB taxonomy): Bacteria > Desulfobacterota > Desulfovibrionia > Desulfovibrionales > Desulfovibrionaceae > Nitratidesulfovibrio. The sequence goes on along the minus strand of JAWXUA010000161.1, from coordinate 36 downwards.
CCTTTTTGAAAAAAGAGGTTTCCCCTTCCCCCAGAC
>JAWXUA010000160.1:0-6243 GCA_044433065.1 Pseudomonadota bacterium | reverse complement strand
CCCCATACCTTTTCCAAAAACTTTTTTTTTGCGGACGTGGGGTCTTTTTTTAATAGAGTTTTTTGGCCGCATGGAGTTTAAAAAAATTTCATAATGGCTAAAAGCGTTCTTTATAGTAGCGGTTTAGCCGCTTGAGGTCATAATGGAAGCACAGACCAAAGTCATTATCATCGACTACGGCTCACAAGTCACCCAGCTCATCGCCCGTCGCGTGCGTGAAGCTGGTGTTTATTCCGAAATCCATCCTTGCTTTACGGTCAACGCTGAGCAAGTCAAAGCCATGAAGCCTTCGGCAATCATTTTGTCTGGCGGTCCTGCAAGCGTTGGCGAAGCTGACGCACCTGCTTATGACAAGGGCTTTGTAGAAATGGGCGTACCTGTTTTGGCCATTTGCTACGGCATGCAACTCATCGGTCTTGGCATGGGCGGCGAACTGTCCACGTCCGAAAACCGTGAATATGGTCCAACAGATTTGACCATGTGCGCTGCCTCCCCTCTTTGGGATGGCCTTGATATGTCTGCATCTTCCCGCGTGTGGATGTCCCATGGCGACAAGGTTAAGACGCCTCCTGCTGGCTTCACCATCATCGGCAAGACTGCAACCCTCGACGTTGCTGCCATGGCTGATGAAGCACGCCAAATCTACGCTGTGCAATTCCACCCAGAAGTGCACCATAGCGTTGATGGCACCCGCATGATTGAAAATTTCTTGTTCCGCATTGCAGGCCTCAAAGCTGAATGGACCATGTCCTCCTTTGTTGAACGTGCAATTAAGGAAATGGCTGAAGTTGTTGGCGATCGCCACGTTGTTTGCGCCCTTTCCGGCGGCATCGACTCCACAGTTGTTGCAGTTCTTCTGCACAAGGCCATTGGCAAGCAATTGCACTGCATCTTCGTTGACAACGGCGTTCTGCGCCTGAACGAAGGTGAAGAAGTTGTTGGTTACCTTCGCGAACACTTCGACCTCAACCTCAAATTTGTTCAAGCACAAGAATTGTTTATGAACAAGTTTGCTGGCGTTGAAGACCCAGAAAAGAAGCGCAAAATCATCGGCCACACCTTCATTGATATCTTCGATGAAGAAGCTAAGGCTCTTGGTCATGTTGACTTCCTTGCACAAGGTACCTTGTACCCTGACGTTATCGAGTCCATCTCCGCTAAGGGTCCATCTGCTGTCATTAAGAGCCACCACAATGTTGGCGGCTTGCCAGAAAAGATGAACTTGAAGCTCATCGAGCCTTTGCGCGAACTCTTTAAGGACGAAGTACGTAAGGTTGCCACCGAGCTTGGCTTGCCAGACTCCATTGTATGGCGTCACCCATTCCCAGGACCTGGCCTTGCCATCCGCGTTATTGGTGAATTGACCAACGAGCGTCTGGACATTTTGCGTCGCGCTGATAAGGTTGTCCAAGAAGAATTGAAAGCTTCTGGCTGGTACCGCAAGGTATGGCAAGGTTTTGCAGTTCTCTTGCCACTCAAGACCGTTGGCGTTATGGGCGATGGCCGCACCTATGAGCACGTTATTGCACTGCGCATCGTTGATAGCGTTGATGCCATGACAGCTGACTGGGCACGTGTGCCATATGACTTGCTCGAGCGCATGTCTAGCCGTATCATCAATGAAGTTAAGGGTGTTAACCGCGTGGTCTACGACATTTCCTCCAAGCCACCAAGCACCATTGAATGGGAATAAAAAATTGTGCGTCAAGGCTTTGTTTTAGGCAAAGCCTTGACGCAACTTTAGTTAATCCGTCGGCTAGTTAGTATTTATGTATTTGTATTGAAAGAATATTGTAATACATCTTGGCTAACTGGCTGACAAAATAAAAGGCGGTATAAAAGCATGTTTGGCATCGGTAGCACCGAACTTCTTGTTATCCTCCTCGTAGCCCTTGTGGTACTTGGTCCTAAGAGCTTGCCTAAAATGGCTCGCACCTTGGGCAAAGCCATGGGTGAATTCCGCCGCGTTTCGACGGATTTTCAGCGCACACTGAATACTGAAGTGGCTTTGGATGAACATAACGAACGCAAAAAAAGCGCAGAAAAAGAATTCTTTTCTGATGACGCTAAAACAACGGCAAGCAACACTGAAAGCTCTGCTGACAAGGCAAATGCCGCCAAGCCTCAAGCTGATACGGCAAGTGCTGAGAATAAAACCACAGCATCGGCATAGTTTACCCGCTTTAGCATAGGGATTAACAGCCATTTTTGCGCATATATTTGCTCTCTTTTGTGGTTCATAAAATAACGATGGGCGCTTTTTTGCTACATAAAGACTTGCCTTTTCAAGTTTTTATATGTCACAAAAAACATGCCTGACTTTTACCTTATGTATTTTACGGGAAACGGCCGCAGGCGTCATGGCTTGCGGCTGCTCCTGCTTCATAGAATACTTCGATTTTATATTTTTTTGCTGCTCCACTCCATTTCTCACACGAGGATGCCATGGCGACCACACCGTCAAAGACCGAGTCTCTGGATACCATGAACACTGGCGAAGCTACGTTACCCAACGAAGTGACCTTGCCTCATGACACAAGCGTTGACACCGACGGCAAAGCCGAGCCAAATACTGAAGCTAAAGTTGATACCAAAGCTGAAGTTGATACTGAAGCTGAAGTTGATACCAAAGCTGAAGTTGATACCAAAGCTGAAGTTGATACTGAAGCTGAAGCTCGCGAACTCAGCGAAGCTCTTGAGCGTGCCGACCACGCTGTTGTGGCTGATGCCATGGCCAAAGAGCAAGCCACAGTAGATATGTCCGCATTCATGGCAACACCAACTCCTTGTGCTGAAGTACATTCTCCTGAAGAAAATACGACAGCGACCATCCCTCAATCAGACAAAGAGCAAGGCGAACGTAGCCCTGCTCCTGAACAAGCTGAACAAAGCGAACAGCTTGATGCCGTCACTGGGCAACAAGCAGCACACGCGAACTCAAGTAATGCTGGTACCGCTTCCATAGAAAGTGATCTTGCCGCTGAAGAGGCTGCCCTCGCTGCTGAAGCTCTTGCCGTCACAGCACGCATGGGTGAAGAAGAAAGAGCCAAGAAAACTGACCAAGACGCGCGTCTTGCCAAAGCAAAAAAAGAGCTTGAAGCTGCGCAAGAAGAGCGGCGTGCCAAGGTGGAAAAAGCCTTGGAAGCCAAGCCCAACCGCATCAAGCCCGAACCTAAACCAGTCCCAAAAACTAGAGACAATACAGAAAACGAACCGGAAGAAGAGGAAGACCCTCTTACCCTTCTTGGCCATTTAGGCGAACTTCGCGTACGTGTGGTGCGCTGTTTCATCGCCATCGGTCTTGGTTTCATCCTGTGCTATAGTTTTGCCGAACGCATTTTTAATGAGCTCATGGTGCCACTGGTTTCCGCCATGCCACCAGACAGCAAGCTCATCTTTACAGCCCTGCCTGAAGCGTTCTTTGTCTACATGCAAGTCGCTTTTGTAGCCGCTATTTTTGTTGTAAGCCCTTATATTTTCTATCAAGTCTGGGCTTTCATTTCACCTGGGCTCTATGAAGAAGAAAAGAAAACAGCAATCCCCATTGCCTTTTTCTCCGCTACCTTCTTCATTAGTGGCGCAGCCTTCTGTTATTTCCAAGTCTTCCCCTACGCCTTCCAATTCTTCATGGGCTTTGCAACGGACTTAATCCTCCCCATGCCATCGCTCAGTGAATATCTAAGCTTTGCGCTGAAAATGCTCATCGCCTTTGGTCTCATTTTTGAGATGCCGCTTTTCGCCTTCTTTTTATCACGTGTTGGCCTTGTCACCGCAGATATGATGCGTAAGTTCCGTAAATACGCGGTCTTATGTATGTTCATTGTAGCCGCCATCCTGACGCCACCAGACGTTTTCTCGCAAACTCTCATGGCTGGCCCTATGCTTATCCTGTATGAAATAAGCATTCTGATTGCCGCTGCAGTGGGTAAAAAGAAAAAGGACGAGTCTGAAGAGGACGAAGACGACACCGAAAAGCCAAAGGCTGACGCAAGTGGCCCCATGCAGGGTGACTAAACGCATACAATAAACCATGTCGTGTCGTTGAAAATACAGCGGCACGACATGCTCTCTTTTTTGATATACTTTGCAGCAGTGGCTTCCATGTGTACAATGCCACATCCTATACAAACACCTCACAAAGCCTCCAACACTGGCGAGAATACCATGACACAACGTAGCGCAAGCATTGCTCGAAGCACCAAAGAAACCCAAATAAACCTAAGTCTTAACGTCGACGGACAAGGCAAGGTTGACGTGCATTCTGGCTTTGGCATGTTGGACCACATGCTCACCCTACTGGCTTTTTGGGCTGACTTTGACCTGACGCTCACCTGCAAAGGGGACATGCATATTGACGCCCACCACACAGCCGAAGACATTGGCCTTTGCCTTGGCAACGCCTTAGCCGAAGCTCTTGGTGACCGCATGGCCATCAACCGTGTGGGCAATGCGCGCGTGCCCATGGACGAAGCACTCTCCGATGTCTGCCTCGATATTTCCGGACGTCCTTGGATTGAATGGCGTGGCGATGAACTCTTACCCCCAGTCTTTGCTGGCGAAGAGCGCGACATTTGGCGCGAATTCTACAAAGCCTTTGCCACAGCCGCACGCATCAATCTGCACGTCAACTTCCTCTACGGCAAAAATGGCCACCACCTCATTGAGTCCGCCAGCAAAGGCATTGGCCTTGCCCTACGCCACGCTGTGCGCCGTGACCGCCACAGCGTTACAAGCACCAAAGGGAGTCTCGACTAATGAGCACATCATCCAATCAAAACAACACTATACAGACTCTCTACAAGTCTCGTATCCTGACCTCATTCTCGCGCCAACATGCCCTGCTTGCTCTCATGGCTTGCCTCATGGCTTTCATGCTCACTGCATGCCAAGAAAAGCCCCGTGGACCAGCGCCGCTCCCAGAGCTTAGCATCGGTGTGGCAGGATTTACCCAGCCTACAACAGTACAAGAGCTCATGGCCGGCTATATCCCAGAAGGTCAAACTCCCATCAAAGCCAAAGATTTAGAAGGTCTTGATGTCACCTTTGCCAAAACTCTTGCCGAAGGGACAAATCGCCGCTATCTCTACATCCCCACCGACGCCCTAAGCCTCAAGTCCTATAAAGGCCCAGCCATCGAATACTGGCTTGAGCTTGGACAAGCTGCTGGTGTGGACCTGCTCATAGTGCCGCAAGCCATCGCCTATACCCCACGCATTGGTGGTGATCTTGGCGTGACCCAAGCAGCCGCTGTCATGCTTGACTTCTTCCTCATTGACGTTCGCGAAGAAATCCTCATTCACCGCTATGCATTCAATGAACAACAAGTCGGTCTTGCCAGCAACCTCTTAGAAATTGGTACTTTTTTCTCACGCGGTGGTAAGTGGCTTACCGCTGATGAACTCGCCCAAGAAGGCATGGTCAACGTTATTAAGGAGTTTGGACTGTGATACTTTTCCCCGCCATTGATCTCAAAGAAGGCCGCTGTGTACGCCTTCGCCGTGGCCGTGCTGACGATGAAACCATCTTTTCCTCCGATCCTGTAGCCACAGCTCTCGAGTGGCAAGCCCAAGGCGGTCAATACCTACACGTGGTCGACCTCGACGGAGCTTTCAGCGGCATGCCCACCAACTTCGCTCTCGTTCGCGATATTTGTGCAGCCCTCGACATTCCCGTACAGCTCGGCGGCGGCATCCGTGACATCGCCACAGCCAAAGCCTACCTTGATGCCGGCGTAACCCGTCTCATCATCGGCACCGTGGCTCTCGAACAGCCCGAACTCTTCCGCGAACTTTGCCAGACCTTCCCCGGTCAAATCGGTGTCTCCCTCGATGCCGAAGGTGGCAAGCTCAAGACCAAAGGTTGGGTCGCAGACGCTGGCCTCACCATCGATGAAGCACTCCCATCTCTCCAAGAAGCAGGTGCCGCCTTCATCATCTACACTGACATCGACCGTGACGGCATGCAAACAGGCGTTAACGTCCCAGCCCTCACCCACCTAGCACAAATCAGCACCATCCCCGTCATCGCAGCTGGTGGTGTCGCGACCATCGATGACGTCAAAGCACTCTATCCGCTCACCAAGACCGCAAACCTCCAAGGCGCTATCTCCGGTCGCGCCATCTACGAGAACACGCTCAATCTCCGCGAAGCCATGGACTGGATTAACAGTCAGGGTTAGGGATTAATTTGGGTTATAAATATGCTGGGGGGAAGGAGGAAACTTTTGAAAAAGTTTCCTCCTTC
>JAWXUA010000159.1:0-6267 GCA_044433065.1 Pseudomonadota bacterium | reverse complement strand
CCAGACCCCCTCCCTCTTTCAAAACTTTTTATTTGTGGACATAGAATGCACGTTGAACTCCATTTTCGGCCACATGGGAGGAGACGACTCACAATGCACGGCACAGTTTTTATAAGGACCTTGTGTATGACTATTTCCAATACATCTGGACTACCACACCACTCAGTTCGGATAAGCAAAAAAGCACGGCGTATCACCCTACGCATGGTGGCCGGCAAAGGTCTTGAAGTTGTACTGCCACAAGGCACACCCATGACCATGGTGCCCGACATCCTCACACGCCATGCAGCATGGATTGAGAAGCAGTTAGCACAGCGGCCACAAATCCAAGATACTTCTTTACGTAAGTCTGTACCTAAAACTATTTTTTTTGCTCTGACCCAAGAGTTTTTTGAAGTTCAGCGCATACCGTGCTCTGATGAAAGCATAATGCTACCCAAAAAAACACGCCATCGTTTCAATCCCGAACCTGGAGTTGTACTTTTGCCAGCCGACGATGACGAAGCATTAAAAAAATTACGCGCATGGTTTTTACGTGTAGCCAAGTCCACCCTACTGACTGTCCTTGAGGATGCACGTCGAGAAACAGGACTTGACTTTACGAGCTTCGGTGTTGGTTTACCGCGTACACGATGGGGCAGTTGTACCTACAAAAAAGGTATTAGGCTTAACGCGCGGCTTATGTTTGTGGCACCAGAATTAGCGCGCTCGGTGGCTATTCACGAATTATGCCACACCGTTCACCTGCATCATGGCCCAAAATTTCATGCTCTAGTGCAAAAGTTTGATGCTGAGGAATGGACGCATCATAAAGCACTTAAAGAAGCTGAACGCACTATGCCGACATGGGCATATTAGGCTTAGACATGATGTCACAAAAAAAGGCTAGTTGCATAATGCGACTAGCCTTTTCGTTGCATACAAAAAAGGGAGAACCTTTCGGTATCTCCCTTAAAAGCCCTAGGGCTGAGTCTTTATGACTACATTACGGAGCCAGAAGCAGCTTGCTGCATCTTAACTTCAACCTTTTCGGTCAAGCCGCTGTAGTATTCGCGAAGGATAACGAGAACTTCGTCACGACCGAAGTGGTCAACAACTTCTGCGCCTTCGGAAAGAGCCTTACGGAGCTTGGTGCCGGAAAGGATAACGCGATCTTCTTTGCCGTGTGGGCAGGTACGGAGGGAAGCCATGCCGTCGCACTTGTAGCAGTAGAAGGTCCAGTCGATCTTAAGTGGCTGGCAGAGGAGGTCCTTTGCAGGGTCGCCACAGTAAGGGATCTTATCAAAGATGGTTTGAGCTTCGAACATGCCGTAGAAGTCGCCAACACCAGCGTGGTCACGACCGATGAGCATGTTGTTAACGCCGTAGTTCTGACGGAAGGTAGCGTGGAGCAAGCCTTCACGTGGGCCAGCGTAACGCATGTCAAGTGGGTAACCAGCTTGGATTACGTTAGCCTTTACGAAGTAGAGTTCAACGAGCTTGTCGATGCACTTTACGCGTACTTCAGCTGGGATGTCGCCAGGCTTCAAGGAGCCAACGAGGGAGTGGATAACTACGCCGTCGCAAACTTCAACTGCGATCTTAGCAAGGTATTCGTGGGAACGGTGCATTGGGTTACGAAGCTGGAGAGCAGCAACCTTAGCCCAACCGCGTTCTTCCATTTCTGCACGAAGTTCTACAGGACGCTTGTAAACGCCAGCAAAAGTAGTTGGGAATTCGCCTTCGGAAAGTACTTTAACTGGGCCAGCAATGTTGAATTGCTTTTGAGCCATAACCATCTTAACGCCTGGGTGATCTTCTTCAGCGATGTCCCAGAACTTTTCAGAGTCAGGACCTTCGCCCTTAAATACGAGCTCGCATTCCCACTTCTTGTCAGCGTCGGTCATTTCGAAGCATTCTTCAACCATCATGGTTGCAAATACTTCGCCCTTGCGAACGAGAGCAACTTCGGTGCCAGCTGCAACAGCTGCATCAACGTCCAAGGTGATAGGCACAGGCCAGAAGGTGCCGTCAGCAAGAGTAAAGTTTTCGCAAACGCTCTTCCAGTCAGCCTTGCCCATGAAGCCGTTCAATGGGGAGAAGCCACCGATGCCGAGCATGATGAGGTCGCCCTTAGCGCGGGAGGAAATTTCGATTTGTGGAAGACCAGCAGCCTTAGCTACTTCAGCTTCAAGAGCAGCGCCTTCGAGCAAGCAACATACGAGACCCTTACCACCGTGTGCAGGAACCAACTTAGACATACCTTCATCCTCCAGATGCGTAGATGAGTTTTTTAGTTATGGCATACGCTCAATGCGTAGCCAAACAGACTTAATGACTCTTATTTCTCAATAGAAACGTTGGCGAAAAAACTTTCGCGCCGCACGCAATTTCTATTTGTGAAAAATTTAGCAAAATGTCAAGCAAGAAAAAGTGAAAAAATGAACAAAGTGCAAAATCAGTGTTTTTTGACCCCAAATCAAGCCTAAAAAGCCCTTTTTGAGCCCCTTCCAGCCTAGAAACTTTTTTACGCCCTAAAACTGAAAGCTGATTTTGACGTGTATAGAGATATTGTAGCCTCATACACTATTCGCTTTTTCTGTTGAGTAAAATAATACGTGAGTACTCGCTGTCTAGTGCGCAAAAGCTAAAAAAACCATTTTTTCCTATAACCAATGAAAATAATAAAACAAATAGTATCAATTCTTTTTAAGCGAGTACTGGCGCAAGCACAAACAATGGTAAAGTGTCCTTTTGCGTTACAAACTTATGCCAAAAATTCACAAAGTCACACAAAAAACAAACAGAAAGCATTACATATATTACGTGCAAAAGAAAAATGTCCTCGTAACATTATATTGCTAATGTCCAGCCACTTTGCCTTTATGATAAAGGTTCGATCATCTCAATACAATCATAGCTCAGAGTGAGCGCTTCACAGTCTAACAATATATACAAGTACTAAAACAAAAAAAATCGCCAAGGCTGCAAAAAAAACTTGTGTTACGTTCGATGTTGGCTTATGCAGTCTTGTTCGGACTAAATCCGTCCTGACTCGGTGAGGCAGGCTGCTGGCCCTCGCGAGTCCCCGTGTCGTAAAATATTCCAAAGTAAGACCGCCGAATGATCCTCGGGGGGATTTTACTGTTGCTTGACATTGGTCTCGTCTTGGACTATGTCCAGCGTCTTTACCAATGTTTATTCTGTTTCTCATCACGGAGGAGACTCATGCCTACTATCAACCAATTGATCCGTAAAGAACGGACTAAGGTTGTAAAGCGTAAGAAGACCCCGGCACTTCAGGCTTGCCCTCAGCGCCGCGGCGTTTGCACGCGTGTTTACACCACTACCCCTAAAAAGCCTAACTCCGCATTGCGTAAGGTTGCCCGTGTGCGCCTCACCAATGGCATGGAAGTTTCTGCTTACATCCCAGGTGAAGGCCACAACCTTCAGGAACACTCTGTTGTAATGATCCGCGGTGGTCGTGTAAAAGACTTACCAGGTGTTCGTTACCACATCGTCCGCGGTACTCTTGATACCTCCGGTGTTCAAGATCGTCGTAAGAGCCGTTCCAAGTACGGCGCTAAGCGTCCGAAATAGTAAGGGAGTTGACCAATGCCACGTAAGGGTGCCGTACCTAGACGCGAAATTTTGCCTGATCCGCTGTACAACAGCCGCCTCGCAGCACGCTTCATCAACCGTCTCATGTACGACGGTAAGAAAGGCGCAGCTGAAAAGATTTTCTACAAGGCTCTTGAAGTCCTCGCAGAAAAGACCGGTGAAGAGCCTCTGAAGGCTTTTGAAAAGTCTCTCGAGAACGTAAAGCCTCACTTGGAAGTTAAAGCTCGCCGTGTTGGTGGTGCTACCTACCAAGTTCCTATGGAAGTCCGTCCTGACCGCCAAGTATCCTTGTCTCTCCGCTGGCTTATTTCCTACGCTCGTTCGCGTGGTGAAAAAGGCATGGAAAACAAGCTTTCCGCGGAATTGCTGGATGCCTTCAACAATCGCGGCGGCGCCGTGAAGAAGAAGGAAGACACCCACCGTATGGCCGAAGCCAACAAGGCTTTTGCTCACTACCGCTGGTAAAGTAGGGAGAACACCGTGTCGAGAACTGTACCTGTCAATATGCAGCGTAACATCGGTATCATGGCCCACATTGACGCGGGCAAAACCACGACTACCGAACGTATTCTTTATTACACCGGCGTTTCCCACAAAATTGGCGAAACTCACGATGGCGCATCAACCATGGACTGGATGGAGCAAGAACAAGAGCGTGGTATTACTATCACCTCTGCTGCTACCACCTGTTTCTGGCGCGAACACCGCGTAAACATCATCGATACACCAGGCCACGTTGACTTCACCATCGAAGTTGAACGTTCCTTGCGCGTACTCGACGGTTCCGTTTGCGTATTCGACGCTGTTGCTGGTGTTGAGCCTCAGTCTGAAACCGTTTGGCGTCAGGCTGACAGATACGGCGTTCCTCGTATCTGCTTCGTCAACAAAATGGACCGTATTGGCGCAAACTTTGAGCGTTGCGTGAAGATGATTCACGACCGCCTCGGCGCTAAGGCTATCCCACTTCAGTTGCCTATCGGTGCTGAAGACCGTTTCGAAGGCGTTATCGACCTTATTGCTTGCAAGGCTATTACCTTTGACAAGGCAACCAAGGGCGCAACCTTCCTCGAAACCGAAGTGCCTGCTGAATACAAAGACCAGTTTGACGCTATGCGCTTCGAGCTTATCGAAGCTGTTGCTGAAGAAGACGAAGCTTTGATGGAAAAGTACCTCGGCGGTGAAGAACTTACGCAAGAAGAAATCATCTCTTGCGTACGTAAGGCTACCATTTCACGTACTGTTGTACCTGTATTGTGTGGCTCTGCTTTCCGTAACATGGGCGTTCAGCCTTTGCTCGACGCTGTTGTTGACTACTTGCCATCTCCTGTTGATATCGCACAGATGCAAGGCGTACACGCTGACAAGCCAGAAGAAATCATCACTTGCAACTGTGATGACAAAGAACCTTTTGCTGGTCTCGTGTTCAAGCTCTTCTCTGACCCATATATCGGCCACCTTTCCTTCTGCCGTATCTACTCTGGTTGTGTCGAATCCGGCATGACCGTGTACAATACCAAGACTGGTAAGCGTGAACGTGTAGGCCGTCTCTTGAAGATGCACGCTAACAAGCGTGAAGAAATCAAGTGGGCTGGCGCAGGCGACATCGTAGCTATCGTTGGTCTCAAGTTGGCTTCCACAGGTGACACTGTATGCGACGAAAAGCGTCCAGTTATCCTTGAATCCCTTGATATCCCAGATCCAGTTATCGAAGTTGCTATTGAGCCTAAGACTAAAGCTGACCGTGACGCATTGTCCGCAGCTCTTGCTAAGCTCGCTAAGGAAGACCCATCCTTCCGCGTTAAGGGCGATGATGAAACCAATCAGACCCTTATTGCTGGCATGGGTGAGCTTCACCTCGAAATCATCGTTGACCGCCTTGTTCGCGAATTCAACGTAAACGCTAACGTCGGTAAGCCACAGGTTGCATACCGCGAAACCATCAGCAAGCCTGGCAAGTCTGACATGAAGTATGCCAAGCAGTCTGGTGGTCGTGGTCAATACGGTCACTGCGTTATCGAAATCGAGCCTAACCCAACTGAGGGTTACGCTTTCGAAAACGCAATTTCCGGTGGTGTTATTCCTAAGGAATACATCCCAGCAGTTGACAAGGGTATCCAAGACGCCCTTAAGAGCGGCATCCTCTCTGGCTTCCCAACTGTTGACGTTAAGGTAAAGCTGATCTTCGGTTCTTACCACGACGTTGACTCCTCTGAACAAGCTTTCTACATTGCTGGCTCTATGGCCATCAAGGACGCTATTCAGAAGGCTGGCCCAGTTCTGCTCGAGCCAATCATGGACGTTGAAGTTGTTACCCCTGACGAATACCTCGGTGACGTTATGGGCGACCTCAATGGCCGTCGTGGTAAAGTGCAAAACATGGAAGCTCGCGTTGGCGCACAGTCCGTACGTTGCCACGTGCCTCTGAGCGAAATGTTCGGTTACGCAACCGACCTCCGCTCTAAGACCCAAGGTCGTGCGAACTTCTCCATGCAGTTCCACCACTACGAGCGTGTACCTGCAAGCCTTGCTGAAGAACTTGCTAAGAAAAAGGCATAGTCCTTTGACTTACAGCTTCTAGCTTGAAATAATAATCCCCTGAGTATTTCGGTACTCAGGGGATTTTTTTCTGGGGGAGGGAGAAAACTTTTGGAAAAGTTTTCTCCCTCC
>JAWXUA010000158.1:0-6276 GCA_044433065.1 Pseudomonadota bacterium | reverse complement strand
GGGGGAAGGGGAAACTTTCTTCAGAAAGTTTCCCCTTCCCCCAGCTTGCCTTACCCAAAAAAACTACTTTTTATCGCGGCGTTTTTTGTGTGAAGAGCGGAAGTGCACGCGCATGGGAGCGTTTTCGACACCGAAGAGGCGGCGCAGGGATTTTTCAATATAGCGCGCATAGGAATCGAGGATACGCTCAGCATCGTTCACGAAAATAACGAATGTTGGCGGTGCTGTTTCTGCTTGGGTCATGTAGAAGAACTTCGGACGCACGCGGCGCACAACGGGCGGCTGGTGACGTGCAAGCACGTCATCCATGGCTCGGTTGAGGATGCTTGTAGGCACACGCTTGTGGCATTCTTCGCGAATCATGGTTGCCATGGGCAGAATTTTGTTCAGGGCAAGACCGGACTGCGCGGAGATAAAGAAGAGCGGCACATGCTGACAGAAGTTGAACATGGCGCGGAAATCTTTGGCGTATTGCTCGCGCTGACGGTGTGGTACGAGGTCGGTTTTATTGACCAAGACCATGAAAGGTGTCTTGCGCTCGTCGAGCAAGTCAATGAGACGCTTGTCCTGCTGGGTGATGCCTTCGGAACCATCGAGAACAAGGAGGGTTACGTCAGCCTTGGTGGTGCTTTTGATCGAGGAGTTAACGCTGTAACGCTCCACGGTGTCGGTGATACGCGCACGACGGCGAATACCTGCGGTGTCAACAAAGGTGTATTGGCGGCCATCTTGTTCAATGGTCACGTCAACACTGTCGCGGGTGGTGCCTGCAACGTCGCTGACAATCATACGCTGTTGACCTGTGAGAGCATTAACAAGAGATGACTTGCCAGCATTAGGACGGCCAGCAAGGCACAGACGGAGCGGCGCGTTGGGATCAAAGCCATCATCAAGACGGATGACGGCTCGGGTTGTACCGTCGTGTACAAGAGCAGCACCAGCGGCGGCTTCTTCTTCAAGAGCGTCAACGTCAAGGCCATCGAGGATATCAAGGCTTTGGGCTTGCGCTTCAACAAGGGCTAGCTCGCCATCCTCATCATCGTAGCCCTCTTCACCTTCAACAGGCTCAGGCAACAAATCGCGAAGCTCTTCTTCAAGGTAGCGAAGATTATGGCCATGCTCTGCGGAAACAGCCACAATGGGGAAGCCAAAAATATGGAATTCTGCGGTAAGAATTTCTTCTTTTTCCATGCCATCAACTTTGTTGACAACGAGGAGCACAGGCTTGCCCGTGCGGCGCAAATAGGAAGCAAGGTGTTCGTCAAAAGGCAACATACCATCACGGCCATCAACAACAAGACAAACCGCAACGGATTCCGCCATACCATCTTGGGCTTGGCGCAAAATTTCGGCTTCAAAGCCGCGGATACCTGCTGGGCCTTCGGCAACCACAGCGTGTTCATCAAGGGTGATGCCGCCAGTGTCGATGATGGTGAAGTGACGCTTGCCGCGGCCACGTACAATACCTTCCATGCGGTCACGGGTGACGCCTGGACGGTCATGGGTGATGGCGCGGTTACTGCGGATAAGGCGGTTGAACAGCGTGGACTTGCCGACATTAGGTCGGCCAACTAAAGCTATCTTAGGGAGCATGATACATCCTGAAAAAAGAGGGGGGAGCCTCGCGTACATGCACACGGGCGAGGCGGCGAGTCATGAAAGACTGCAAAAAGTGGCGTTTACCACGTCACAATAAAATCGAAGGGCGGTAAGCGCGGCCTGAAATATGGCAAGTACAAATAAATATGGCGTATGCATAAAAGCCATTTGTACATTACAAGCGTATAGGATAGCCCAACTCTGTACGAAAATCAAGTTGCGTGTGTTTGGAGCTTTTGGGAGCTGGCGGGGGAGGGGGAAGAGGAAAGTTCTGTAAACCTTGCCTCTTTCCCCAGCTAAAAAACTTAGTTAACGGCAGTAGAGTCAGCGTCAGCGGTGCGCTCAGCGGCATCGCGCAGGGAAGCGATATGGGCTTGCACTTCTTCGGAATTATGCCACGTAGCGTAGAGAGAGCGCCATGTAGCAAAGTCGAGGAACTGCTGATCGAGCTGTTCTTCGTGATTTTGCACCCAAACATTGAACACTTGGTGTTCGATGTGGAAGGTGCGGCTGTCAAAGACAGTAGAAGCGAGGCCTTCGCGCATGGTGTTACCGTCGATGCGTGCAGCGATATGCGTACAAATTGCTTGTTGGGAGGTTGCCGGTGTAATGACTTCGTTGTTCAGGCTTTCAGCAAGCGGGAAAAGCTTAGGGTGCGCCTCTTCGATGCGCTTCATACCCTCTTCAGGGATTTGGATGATGAGATCACCCTTCTCAGTTTCAGCGATGAAGTAAAAACGCAACCAGTTCTCAAACATAAGAACTTCACAAAGCTCTTGAACGGCGGAGATAAAATTGTCTATCATGAAAAGGCTCCTTGCAAGCAAATAGAATTAGGGCTGGCCCCTATGCATAGTACAGCGAGATACTGTGGGTCTACTATGATGCTCAAGCGGCATAAGGTCAAGTCCGATTTTTCACAAGCGGTCTTTTTTATGAGGCAAAGAGATGACAGCGCACAAAGTGGCCTTGCGCCATACTTGAGGGCTGTTCCATATTTGAGGGCTGGTCCATATTTGAGGGCTGCGTTGTGGCGTCCTGTTGAGGCTTCATGGTCCCACAAGGCGCATGGTGCCAAAGAGGTTCTGTGGTACGGCACACGTCAAAGGCGTGAGGGCAACGTGGATGGAATGGACAACCGCTAGGCATGGCAAGAGGGCTTGGAATATCGGCATGGGGCCCATTCTGCTGGGCCGTGCCGTCTTCTGATCCACCGTCTGGCTTACATAAACGCTCTTGCGGGTCACGCTTAGGAATGGAGGCTAGTAAAAGCTGTGTATATGGGTGCGCCGCATGCTGAAAGAGATTGTCGCGCGGCCCAATCTCAACAATACGGCCAAGATACATGACAGCCACCCGATCGCTCATGTGGCCAACGACGCCTAAATCATGGGAAATAAAGAGGTAGCTCAAGCCCAGCTTTTCTTGTAAATCCATAAGCAAATTAAGCACTTGAGCTTGTACCGAAGCGTCCAGTGAAGAAACAGCCTCGTCACACACCACAAGCTCGGGCCGCGCGATGAGGGCCCGTGCAATGGCGATGCGCTGCCGTTGACCGCCTGAAAATTCGTGAGGATAGCGGCTCGCATGCTCAGGCCGCAAGCCCACCATAACAAGGCTTTCTTCCACAAGAGCCTTACGCTCTGCACTGGTATAGTGCCCTGTGCTTATAAGCGGCTCGGCAATGCTATGGCCAATGCGCATGCGAGGATTGAGCGAAGCAAAGGGATCTTGAAAAATCATTTGTAGGCTCTGGGACATGTCCTTGGCCCGGTCCTTAACCTGATCCTTGACCTGCCCCGTACCCCGATGCGCAGACTGGCCACCCAGACCAAGCTCTTGCCCATTCAGCAAAATACGGCCACCGCTCGGCGCCATTAAATTCACCACCATGCGCGCTAAAGTCGATTTGCCACAGCCGCTTTCACCCACAAGCCCAAGGGTTTCGCCACGCTCAATATGCAAATCAACACCATCCACAGCACGCACGGTTAGCGGTGTTGGATTAAAAAACGAACGGCGCACAGTGAAATGACGCGAAAGATTTTCTACCTGAAGGAGGGGGGAGCGAGATAAGGGTTCCATACTATCCTTATATAATGATGCTTACTTTGTAGTTTTATGAGACCATGACTATAGTGCCAAGCATGGGCACTAAGCAAGTTTTATAGAGTAAGAAAATACCATATTTTCCACTGCATATGCTTCTCAATATCACTGGCTTTATTCGCGTTTATGAAGCAAACAGTCTACATAAGCAAGAATTTTGCCAGTATTTGAACATGCACCATCAATTTTTGTGCCTATATGTAAAAAACTCACGAACTTTGCCCACTATAGACTTGACACCCTTGTGTGCGACGGCTATCAGCAGAAATGTAATTGACGTTACTACCTCACGCCGAAAGTCTGCTAGCTTTCTGCGTGGGTGATTTATGAAACTGAGGCGTTTTACGCCGACTAAAAAAATGGAGGCCTATCATGGGTTGGAATGTTGCAGTTGATGCTGATAAGTGCATTGGTGATGGCGAATGTGTAGACGTTTGTCCTGTTGAAGTTTACGAACTCCAAGACGGCAAAGCTGTTCCTGTGAAAGAAGAAGAATGCCTCGGTTGCGAATCTTGCATTGAAGTTTGCGAAACCGGCGCTATCGTTATCGAAGAAATGTAAGGTTTAGTCCACTAGGACTGCCTTTTGTGCCGCTGGGTGTCTTTTGTCGCCCAGCGGCATTTTTTACGCGCAAGGTTACCATGCCCCTTTCCCAGCACATAAATGAAGCACCACCATCTTTTTCCCTCTTGCTTTGTGCGTTAGAATGCTTAGACTATGTGGGCAACGGTTTGAACTTGTGCTCAAGGACAGCATGCGGACTAGAAAGGTCCACCCAATGTGGAATGCTGCACAGGTTTACAATGCAATTTTTTAAGGAGCAAGCTCGTCATGAATGCTGATTTTTCGGCTATTTTTGCAAAATATGAAAGGCTTTTGGCCGAGGCAGACGCCCTTTTTACTCGTGTGCGCGAAATGCACCCCGATTGCGTCACCTGCACCCAAGGCTGTAGCGATTGCTGCCATGCCTTATTCGACCTAAGCCTTGTTGAGGCCATGTACCTCAATGCGAAATTTGCCGAAAATATGGACTTTGGGCCACAGCGTTCAGGCATCCTTTCGCGCGCTGGCGATGCAGACCGTGAGGCATATAAAATCAAAAAACGCATTTATCGCGAGTCCGAAGCTGGCCGTGATGCCGCTGAACTTCTCGACGAAGCCGCCCACGAACGCATCCGCTGCCCACTTCTTGGCGACGAGGGAACATGCGAAATGTATGGTTTCCGCCCCATCACTTGCCGCCTTTATGGCATCCCAACCGCTATCAACGGCAAAGCGCACACCTGCGGCAAAACTGCCTTTGTCCAAGGAAAGCCCTATCCAACCGTTGCCCTTGATAAAATCCAAGACAGGCTTGCCGCTTTGAGCGAAGAAATCACCACCCTTGCGCAGTCCCGTTTCAAAGAACTGCACAAGGTTTATGTGCCTGTTTCCATGGCACTTTTGACAAAGTATGATGCCACCTATCTTGGCATTGGACCTGCAAAAAGGGAGAGCTAAGTGATTTCGGCAACTATGTTCCGTGACAGCACCATAAGGGAGCTGACCGCGGATGAGGCTGAGCAAAAGCGTGCCATTTATGAAAAAATGGCTCCGCGACGCCGTAAATTCATTGACCGCATCGGCTATGACGAATGGGACCCATTCCAAAAGCCTAACGATCCTATGGAACTGCGCACGGAAATTTCTGGACGTACAGCTCACCAGCTTATGCGCGAATTCATGCGTTCACACCCCAATGTGGAACCGTCAGGCGACTATGGACGCGGCGCACTGCAATGCGCCCTTGGTGTCATTACAAAAGATGAAAAAATCCTTGGGACCCTCGACTTTTGCGTGTGGTACCATCAGTTACTCGTAGAAGAAGGACATATCGATGAAGAGTAAGTACGACGATCTTGACGAATACATTGCCGACCTGCGCCAAGAAATCAGCCAGGTGGAAAATTGCGCCAATCACCAATACGCTCTTGGTATGGCTCTACTCACTAAGCGCGACTGGGTTGGCGCAGAAGAAGCGTTCCTCGCCGCTGTGCGTAACTCCCCACGTCTTGCTGAAGGCTATGTCCAACTTGGCGGCATCTGCCTGCAACAAGGTGACCTCGAAGGTTGCTTGCGTTACAACGAAGAAGCTGCTCAGTGCCGCGCAAAATTCCCTGTGCCTTGGAGCAATATCGGTTTCGTTCACCTGCAACGCGGTGAGCCAGAAAAAGCCATCTCCGCACTCAACAAAGCCCTCAAGTGGGACCCTGAATTCATTCAGGCCATGGCGACCCTCGGTGCAGCCCACTACATGAACGGCAACTACGAAGCCTGTATCAAAGTCAGCAACCAAGCTATCACTAAATACGAAGGCTTCGCACCAGCATACAACAACCTCGCCCTCGCTTACTGCGAACTTGGCGACATGCCAAAAGCTATCGAAAACGTCGACCTCGCTATTAAGCATGGTTTCGATGTCCGCCCTGAGTTCTTGAAGGAACTCGAGGCTCATAGATAGGTTGGTTCGTTATTTTTTGACTGGGGGAAGGGAACACTTTCTGGAGAAAGTTTTCCCTTCCCCCAGAC
>JAWXUA010000157.1:0-6282 GCA_044433065.1 Pseudomonadota bacterium | reverse complement strand
GAACTTTTAAAAAAGTTTCCTTCCCCCTCCCCCAGACCCCCACCCCTATCCTTCAAAACTTTCTATTTGCGGCGAAAGTTGGGGTTTTTAAAGTCATTTACGGCGCATGGGAGAAAATTTTATATAGGAAGAGTCGCCATTTCTTCCACAAACGTCGTTCGGCGCCATGCTAGTGCAGCTCAACGACTTGCATCCCACAGCCAACGAAAGCCGTTACTCTTCCTCTTTCCCCAGACCTTGTGGCCGTGAATGCCATACGAAGAGACGCATATCACCCACAAATAAAAGTCTTTGAAAGGAATGGGGGTCTGGCCTGCCCGAAGGATGGCCGAAGGCCATAGCCGTTAGGCGAGCGAAGCGAGTCTTACGGATACAGAGAGCAACGCTGGGAAGGGGAAACTTTCTTCAGAAAGCTTCCCCTTCCCCCAGTTAAAATCCTACAAGCCCCAGCTAGTCAGCACACCTGTACGCCAAGCGCGGAAGGCTTCGAGGAAGCCATCCACAGGCAATTCGACCTTTTCGCCGGTGCGACGATTCTTGGCTTCGATAATGCCACGGGCAAGCCCCTTGCCACCAACGATGACTTGCATAGGCGCGCCGATGAGGTCTGCGTCCTTGAATTTGAAACCAGGGCGTTCTGCACGATCGTCGTAGAGAACGTCGAGGCCTTCAGCTTCGAGGAGGCCTTCAAGCTCATTAGCCTTGGCAATGGCTTCGTCGCTCTTCACGTCGAGGAGAAGCAAAGACACGTCAAATGGCGCGATTGGTGGTGGGAAAACAATGCCACAATCGTCGTTGTTCTGCTCAACACTAGCGGCCAAAACGCGGGAAACGCCAATGCCGTAACAACCCATAATCATGACTTGTTCTTTGCCTTGCTCATCAAGGAAAGTAGCTTTCATTTCCTTGCTGTACTTGGTACCGAGCTTGAAAACGTGACCAACTTCAATACCTTGAGGCAATTCAATAGGACCGCCGCAACGTGGGCAACAGTCGTTCAAGGTGATGAGGCGAAGGTCTGCGTAGGCTTCAATCTTGGCATCACGAGGCAAGACCACATTCTTCAGGTGGGTGTCACCCTTGTTGGCACCCACAAGCCAGCCAGCATTGCCGCGCAAAGCGTTGTCAGCAAAAATACGGGTTACGCCGTTAAGACCCACTGGACCTGCAAAGCCCACAGGAGCCTGCGTCCATTCGCGGACCTGCTCAGGAGATGCGAGTTCCACTTCTGTGGCGTCCAGCAAATTCTTGAGCTTCACGTCGTTGACTTCGTGGTCACCACGAACCATGACAGCCACAGGCTTGCCATCGGCCACGAAGAGCAAGGTCTTGGCCATGGTCGCAGCTGGTGCGCCAAGGAATACGGTCAACTCATCAATGCTGTGCACATTAGGCGTGTCGATTTCTTCCATAGGCCCAATGGCTTCTGGAGTCTCAGCAACGTCACCAGCAATGATTTCAGCACGCTCAACATTAGCCGCGTATTGGCACTTGGTGCAGACAGCGATGGTGTCTTCACCAGTCTCAGCTAACACCATGAATTCATGGGAGAAGCTACCACCAATTGAACCAGAGTCCGCTTCAACAGCGCGGAAACGGAGGCCAAGACGCGAGAAAATGCGCATGTACGCATCGTACATAATCTTATAACTTGCGTCACAACCTGCTTGGTCGCGGTCAAAAGAATACGCGTCCTTCATGACAAATTCACGACCGCGCATGAGACCAAAGCGTGGGCGGATTTCATCGCGGAATTTGGTCTGAATTTGATACAAGTTGATAGGCAATTGACGGTACGAGCGCACTTCGCCACGCACAAGGTCAGTGATGACTTCTTCGTGCGTTGGTCCAAGGCAATAATCGCGGCTGTGACGGTCCAAGAAACGCAAAAGTTCCTTGCCGTAAAATTCCCAGCGGCCGGTCTCTTTCCATAGGTCAGCAGGCTGTACCATAGGCAAAAGAAGTTCTTGTGCACCTGCGCTATTCATTTCTGCGCGCACAATATTGGCCACCTTATTTAAGGCGCGAAGGCCCAAAGGCATGAAGGCATAAATGCCCGAGGTGAGCTTGCGGATCATACCCGCACGCACAAGCAGTTTATGGCTGATGACTTCTGCGTCAGCAGGAGCGTCTTTCAGCGTTGGGATGTACATTCTACTAAAACGCATACCTATCCTTTACTTGCTTTACTTAATTTACGGGCTGCAAGGAAACTATCAAGTTCTTCCATGAAGGCGGAGAGCAGATTAGCACCGCCATGCACCGTGCGGATAATCTCGCCTTTTTTGAAAATAATACCTTTATCGCTACCGCCAGCTATACCAATATCAGCTTCACGGGCTTCACCTGGTCCATTGACCACACAGCCCATGACAGCCACCTTGAAGACTTCTGTTTCACCTGCAAGGCGACGCTCAATCTCTTCAGCAAGGCCAATGAGACCAATTTCACATCGGCCACAGGTTGGGCACGAGATGATTTCTGGACCGCGAGAACGCAAGCCAAGGGAACGCAAAATGCCCCAAGCAACGCCAATTTCTTCCACAGGGTCACTGGTCAGGGACACACGCATGGTGTCACCAATACCTTGCCACAACAAGACACCAAGGCCCACAGACGACTTTACCGCGCCCTGCAACAAGGTGCCAGCTTCGGTAATGCCAATGTGCAAGGGATAGTCACAACGCTTGGCGAGCATGGTATATGCTTCAAGTGTATGCGGAACGGACGAAGATTTCAGCGATATTTTGATGTCGCCAAAATTACGGTCCTCAAGCATGCGGATGTGGCGAAAAGCACTTTCAACCATGGCTTCTGCCGTAGGGCCGCCATATTGTTGTAAAAGGTCCTTTTCGATGGAGCCAGAATTCACGCCAATACGGATAACCGCACCGCGAGCCTTGGCCGCATCCACAACTTTATCCACAGCTTCACGCTTACCAATATTGCCTGGGTTGATACGCAAGGCATCAATGCCAGCCTCAAGGGCCGCTACGGCAAGACGGTGGTCAAAGTGAATATCCGCGATAAGCGGAACACGCACTTGGTCTTTGATGGGCTTAATGGCCCACGCCGCATCATCATTGAGCACGGCAAGGCGCACAATCTCGCAACCTACATTTTCCAAAGCCTTAATTTGCTCGACGGTGTCTTCCACATCGCGCGTATCCGTATTGGTCATGCTTTGCACGACAACAGGATTATCGCCACCAATGCGGACATTACCGATACGAACTTCACGGGTCTGTCTACGTTGCATGGTCATGAAGCTAATCCTTAGTAAAGGGGAATGTATGCCCTGCTTTATACTGCATTTACTTTTGCAAGCCAAGTGCCATCATGGCATGTGGTAGATTTTCTTTTATGTTCTCAAAGCTTGGTATTGACATATGGGTAAGTTAGGAATATGAAAATGATTATCAATTATACGGCATATACCTACAGCCGCTATGGAGACATCTATGACTATAAAAAATACTTTTCTTACCGCAAGTATCGCTAGCTTTGCTCTCTGCCTCGTGTCCTCTCTAACAGTATGTACTCTATGCCATGCAGCCATGCCCATCGGCGTAAGCATTCCTCCACAAAAAAATCTTGTGGAGCGTATTGGCGGTGAGCATGTGGACGTCACGGTACTGCTTCCTGCTGGCAGTGACCCGCATACTTTTGAGCCTAAGCCTAGTCAATTGCGCGACATGGCCAAGGTTCAGCTTTATATCAGCATCGGCATGCCTTTTGAGGATGCATGGCTTCCACGGCTTACCGAGGTGAGCAATGGTGCTGTGCGCATTGTGCCCATGCATGAAAAGCTTGTGATGCCTGAGCATGCAGCACCAGCCCACGACCCCAACGCCACTGCTTCTGCCACGGCTTCTGCCACTGCTTCTGACGGCCATGACCACAGTAAATGTGGTGGCCCCAACGATCCGCACCGCTGGCTTTCCCCCATGCTTATGCGGCATATGGGCCTTGAAATCCGTAAAGCTCTCGTCAAAGCGGACCCAGAAAACGCGCCAAGCTACCGCGCTAATTACCGTAAGCTGGCCCAAGAACTTGCGGACCTCGACGCTAAGCTTGACCACATTCTTAGCCAATTGCCCGAAGACCGCCGCCGCTTTATGGTCTTCCATCCTGCATGGCTTTACTTTGCCAACAGCTATAATCTTGAAGAAATTGCCATTGAAGTTGATGGCCGCGAACCAAGCCCAAAGCAGCTCATGAAAATCATTGATACGGCCCGTGAATATGACATGAAGGCCATATTTATTCAGCCGCAATTCTCCAAGCGTGCTGCCGAAACCATTGCCAAAGAAATCGGTAACGGTGTTCAGCTCATGGAAGCGGATCCTTTGGCTGAAGATTGGGCCCAAGGCATTGAAAAGCTTGCCCATCAGCTTGTTGAAAGTAACGCTCAGTAACGTTTTTTAAAGTTTTTTTTGGAGGATGGAGATACACACAGGAAGTTCTGCGTGGCCATCCTCCTTTTCCATTGAGTCAAATCCGCACGGCTCCGTATGACATTTCCAGAATGTACCAGTATTCCAAAGGATTTTTCTTTTTATGCCACAATCCAAGGCCGCCATATCATTTGATCACGTTTCCTTTTCGTATACGCAGCCAAGCACCGCACAAAATCTTGCGCTCAGCGACGTGCATTTTTCCATCCAAAAGGGTGAATATCTTGCTGTGCTTGGTCCTAATGGTGGCGGCAAAACCACGTTGCTCAAGCTTATGCTTGGTCTTCTAAGCCCAAATCACGGTACTATTCGCATGGCCAACCAGTTGCCACAGGATGCCGTATCGCGCATTGGCTATGTGCCGCAGTTTACCCAAGCGCGTCCTGACTTCCCTATTTCTGTTATGGACGCGGTGCTTATGGGTATGGTTGGGGGCAAAAAATCTCTCTTCGGATCACATTGGCGCAAAAACACCGAAACCACGGATCGCGCATCAGCCATTCTTCAGCAAGTGGGCCTTAAAGGCTTTGAAAAGGCTGCCTTTGCCAAACTTTCTGGCGGTCAGCGTCAGCGAGTCATTGTGGCCCGAGCGCTTATCAGCGAGCCAGAAATCCTCTTGCTTGACGAGCCAACAGCTTCTATTGATCCACGTGGGGCCTTTTGTTTCTATGAATTTCTTTCATCGCTTCAAGGGCCGCGCACCATTGTTGTGGTCAGCCATGACCTGAGCATCACGAGTACCAATTGCTCTGCCATAGCTTTGGTAAATCGCGAAGTACGCCTCCACCGCGGCTCGACCCTTAGCCCAGACATGCTCCACATGCTCTACGGTCAGCATGCCCCATCGTGCCCTGTGGAGTCATTCATCAGCACCATTTCACCTTTAGCCATGGCAAAGGCCTCCAATGCTTGATGCTCTTTCTTATGATTTCATACAACACGCCATCATGGCCGCTGTGCTTGCGAGCATAGCGTGTGGCATTATTGGCACTCTTGTTGTGGTCAATCGTCTGACCTTTCTTGCTGGCGGTGTGGCTCATGCGGCGTATGGTGGCATTGGCATTGCGGTGTACGCAGGGCTTCCTTTTCTGCCCTGCACCATTATTTTTTCTCTCGCCTCATCGCTGATTATGGCGCGTCTTTCCTTTCGTCATCACGAACGAGCTGATGCAGCCATTGGCGTGCTTTGGGCAGCAGGCATGGCTCTTGGCATTATTCTTCTTGACCTCACAGAAGGCTATCGTGCTGATTTCATGAGTTTTCTATTCGGCAGTATTCTTACGGTGCCTATGGCAGACCTTTACTTCATGCTTGCGGTGGACGCCATTCTGCTTCTTATTATCGCCTGCACTCACCAAGCTTTGCTGGTAGTTTCCTTTGACCGCGATTTTGCTGAGGCGCGAGGTTTGCCTGTGCGCGCGTTGCATATGCTGATTATCGCCATGGCAGCCATCACCATTGTGATGCTTATGCGCGTGGTTGGTCTTATTCTCATCATGGCACTCTTGACCATTCCATCGTTTATGGCGCGGACAGCATCATCGTTGCCAGCCATGATGCTGCGCTCAAGCCTCTGGGCACTCTTCTTTTGCCTCACTGGCCTAGCTCTCTCCTACGAATTCGACATTTCCTCTGGTGCTGCTATTATTGCTGTGGCAGTTATTTCTTTTGGATTGAAATTCTTACTAAAATTTCCCTCCCAACTTGATATGCTCCCCTTTAGGTAGACAACGTTAAAGAGCCCTACTAATCTCATCGTTGAAAATCGAAATGGAGAATATGTATGACATCGGGAAAGCTGACAACATATAGTCAGGAGTTTAAG
>JAWXUA010000156.1:0-6459 GCA_044433065.1 Pseudomonadota bacterium | reverse complement strand
CCCCA
Source organism: Pseudomonadota bacterium (assembly GCA_044433065.1). Lineage (GTDB taxonomy): Bacteria > Desulfobacterota > Desulfovibrionia > Desulfovibrionales > Desulfovibrionaceae > Nitratidesulfovibrio. The sequence continues at coordinate 6,454 of JAWXUA010000156.1, read as the reverse complement.
GACCCCCATCCCCTTTCAAAACTTTTTATTTGCGGCCATAGTGGGTGCCTTTACTCTCATTTACGGCGCATGGAAGAATTGTATACAGAGTAAATGTGATGACGCTGTCCAGTTTTAGGGCATAGTTTATTTTTACATTGCCATAAAAAAGCCCCCAAGGTGTAAACCAAAGGGGCTTTGTCGTTACTTTATAAAAGCGATGACACCAATAAGCAATGCTGTTTGGGCTAGGAGCATGCCCATGAGCCATTTCAGCGTTTCATGCTTGCTTTCAGCTATGCGCTCCATGAGCTCGTTTTTAGTTTCAGCAAGGGCAATTTTAAGGTCATTTTTTGTCGCAAGCTCTTGTGCTGCCATCATTTCTGTCATGGCTTTGAATTGCCCTTGGGCCATAGCATCGGCTTGCTCTTGAGAAAAACCAGAACTTTGAAGGTTCCTGCTGAACTCTAGCGTGTTAAAGGTAATTGCTGTCATGATATATTCCTTTGGCTTTGGTCCTTTGTTTTTTGTTAAGCTAGCAACGATTAAGGTGTAAGCCAAAGGGGCTTTGTTCGTTACTTTATAAAGGCGATGACACCAATAAGCAATGCTGTTTGGGCTAGGAGCATGCCCATGAGCCATTTCAGCGTTTCATGCTTGCTTTCAGCTATGCGCTCCATGAGCTCGTTTTTAGTACGTTCAAGGTCTGCCTTCGTCGCAAGCTCTCGTGTAGCCACCATTTCTTGCATGGCTTTGTGTTGCACTTGGGCCATAGCATCGGCTTGCTCTTGAGAAAAGCCGGAGTTTTGAAGAGTCCTACTGAACTCTAGAGTGTCAAAGGTAATTGCTGTCATGATACATTCCTTTGGCTTTGGTCCTTTGTTTTTTGTTAAGCTAGCAACGATTACGCTCCACGTCAAATGTGGGACACATGGAACGCGCCCACGCCATGAGTAAAAAACAGCTCTCCGCATCTCTGGGCATGGTGTCCGCACAGTATCCGCAATACGTCAACGTGGCCCACTCCTAAGATACAAACTCCTTTTTACCAAAAGGAGTTTTTTATGGCCAAAAATCTGCTCATCTGTTTTGATGGCACATGGAACACAGCACAAAGTGAAGGCGAACACGAAGACAATGAAGCCACCAATGTATGGCGACTCTTCAAGCTGGCTCAGGGCGATGTCTACGAAGAAGGAAAAGGTTCAAGCGCAAACTACGCCGCCTCGCAAATCAAATGGTATGATGAAGGTGTCGGCACGGCATGGTATGAACGGCTACGCGGTGGCCTCTTCGGGCATGGTCTCGATGAAAATATTTTGCAAGGCTATATGGCCCTCGCAGAGCTGTACGAAGAAGGCGACAAGATTTTTTTATGCGGCTTCAGCCGTGGCGCCTATACCGCCCGTAGCCTCGGCGGCCTCATCTATCGTTGTGGTTTAGTGGATAGGCACAAGCTTGAAGAGATGGGAGAGAGCTTGCAGAAAAATTCGCTGACGGACCTAGGCAAAGCATGTGAAAAAGCCCTCACCCTGTACCACGATTATGACAATGAAGAAGATGAGAAAGAGAAGGAAAGCACGCACGCAGTAGCAAGCTTCCGCAAGCTGTATAGCCGCACCGTGCCCATTGAATGCATCGCTGTATGGGATACCGTAAAAGCCCTTGGCCTACCATCAGCCGTGGTCGATTGGCTTCCCTTTGGCCTTGGTGAACGCTACAATGCCGCACGTTACGGCTTCCACGACGACACATTAAGCCCCATTGTGCGCCACGGCTACCACGCTCTCGCCATTGACGAGCACCGCGCGGATTTCGCGTCAGTGCTTTGGGATGACAATAACAATGAGTGTACTCATGTAGTTCAAAATGAGTGTACTTATGTAATGCAAAATGAGTGTAATCAAGTAATTACAATTGATAACTTATCGGTAAGCGATACACCACTTAATGATAAAAAGCCCAAAACCTCGCAAATTATCGAACAACGATGGTTTTGTGGAGCCCACAGCGACGTGGGTGGTGGCTATGAAAGCCGTGCCCTATCGGATCAAAGTCTCATATGGATGTGCCACAAACTTGATGAGTGCGGACTTTCTTTGCAAGATGCAATATGGGCACGCGAAGTCCATAGCTCTGCATTCCCATGCTCCCATGTGCCCTATTCGCCGCTCTGCTTCGCGCCCATTACAGACTCATTCCGCGACTTCTACACCATCACCCATCCATGGCAAAGCCGTCACCTGCGGGCCATGCACGCAGACAACAGCACCGTCACCTTGGACCCAACCGTACTGGAACGCATCATTTACGACGCATCGTACAGGCCGCAAAATGAAGGGCTTGCTGACTTGCTCGAACTGTAGAGAATACATAAGCACCATAATAACCATGAACAAAGGCCTCCACTGTGGGGCCTTTTTCTGTTCTTGCCAGATGGGGGACCGCCCATATATACAGTGACTGCTCTTATTCCATTTTACCTTGTGAGCCTTTATGTCATCACCTGAAAATAGTAAACAAAACTTAAAGCAAGACTTGAAACCAGACTTAAAGCAAAGCTTGAAACAACAGTCGCCACAAAAGTTCAAGCAAAACATGAAGGCAGCCTTTATTGCAGCCTTCCCCTTAACACTTCCCATCATTGCAGGCTTTCTTGTTCTTGGTGTGGCCTATGGTATTTTGATGCAGTCCATGGGCTACGGTCCACTCTGGTCTGCGCTCATTAGTGCCGTCGTTTTTGGCGGTAGCATCCAGTTTGCAGCCATTGCACTCTTAACCGCCCCATTCAATCCGCTTGCGGCCTTCATTCTCAGTGTACTCGTCAACGCGCGGCATATTTTTTACGGCATCTCTGTGCTCACCAAATATAAGGGCATGGGCAAATTCAAGCCCTTTCTCATCTTTACGCTGTGCGACGAGACCTTCTCCATTGTCTCCACGGTCACAGTCCCTGAACATGTGGACCGCAAATATTTCTATTTCGCCATTTCATTTTTAAACTATTGTTATTGGGTTATGGCGTCTTTCATGGGTGGCCTCATTGGCACGGCCATGACACTCGATACTAAAGGGCTCGACTTTGTTCTTAGTGCCCTCTTTGTCGTCCTACTTCTCGAACAGCTCTACCGTGCTGAAAACAGACTTCCTGCGCTCATCGGGCTTCTTAGCTCCTGCCTTGGCCTTGCCATTGTGGGACCTGATTTCATGGTCATTCCATCCATGGTCATTTTGCTCATTGGCCTTCTTTTGGGGAAAAAGTTATGCCGTTAAGCCCTCAAGAAAGTACCCTCATTCTCCTCACAGTTTTGGCCCTCGCACTGGGCAATGCCTTAACGCGCTTTCTTCCTTTTCTGCTTTTCTCCGATAACAAAGAGCTACCGCCGCTCATGCTCTATCTTGGGCGCGTCCTGCCACCAGCCATGATGGCCTTGCTCGTGGTCTACTGCTTCAAAAGCACACCCGTTGTAAGCCCACCACACGCCGTACCAGAGCTCATCGCTGTGGCCGCCATCATCCTCATCCACGCATGGCGGCGCAATGTGCTTCTGAGTATCGGTGTCGGCACAGCTTTGTATATGCTCTTGGTGCAGGGATATTTTTAAGGAAGCACTAGGGTAATGCCTTTTTGCCCTATACACTGCGATTTTCTGAAAATTCGGCTTCTAAGGAACAAAAATTTTAGTAAATCAGTGCTTTCTTAACTTTGCTACTTAGGCAAGGCTCGGACACATAGCCGCTATGGAACTAAAGTACTCATATATCTTTTGGCCACTGTCGCCCAAAACACGCACACAAATGCCTCGTTGTGCGTTGCTCACGCCAACAGCACAATGCGGCACCATCTCTGTGGCTTTTTGTCTAGCAAGCGCGATAAAAGCGTTTTCCTCAGCTTGTGTGGGGAAAAACGCATACAGTAGCCCGTTATGGGTAAAGTCATGCCAAAGCCCAAGCTTGGTATAGTCCCATCGTTTGGGTATAATGCACGTATTGTCTGCAAAGACCACAGTGTCATTAAGGTAAACATAGGCGCGCGACTGAAAGCTTTGCATACAAAAGCGCTCACCCATAAAAACACGTCCACAACTCACAATATCGCTATAAAAAAACGTAGAGTTTGGGGCAAGGTGCATGTGTGCTGTACACGCATAACGGCTATTAGCAAAAGGAATAGTTGGCTGTGGCAGATAGCGTACGTGAGCATGGTCGCCTACACGTATGGAAAGCTCTTTTTTGGCACAGCCATCTTGGGTATCAAAGACCTTTTCATAGCTTTGGGTGCTCAAAAGAGCGTGCGAATGTGCCCCAAAATCCACGTCCATATGCACCGTGTCTCCCTGCAAAAGGCCAGCTGATGAGGAAAGCACGACGATGTGTGTTGCCGTATCTTCGGAAAGGGGCATAACAATTTTATAGGGCGACGTACAATAGATGTCGTCACACACGGTTTTATTATGCCTGTGCGCTGTTGCAATGCGGATATGTGACTGCATTAGAGCCCTTCAAATAAGACGTCGTGCTTTATCCATGCCATCACAGCATCAAGCCCTTCAAGGCTCATGAGATTGGTGAACAGAAATTTACCGCCTTGGCGGATATGTTCAGAATCCCTTGCCATGACAGACAAATCAGCCCCAACCATGGGAGCAAGGTCTGTTTTATTGATCACCAACAAATCAGAACGTGACACACCAGGGCCACCCTTACGTGGGATTTTTTCCCCTTGAGCCACGTCAATAACATAGATGGTTGCGTCGGCTAAGTCAGGACTAAAGGTGGCAGAAAGGTTATCCCCACCGCTTTCAATGAACACGATTTCCACGTCGGGAAAACGCTGGACCATTTCCTCAACGGCTTCCATATTCATGGAGCAGTCTTCGCGTATAGCGGTGTGTGGGCAGCCGCCTGTTTCGACACCCATGATGCGCTCTGCTGGCAAAGCAGAATTTTTGATTAAAAACTCCGCATCTTCACGGGTATAAATATCATTGGTAATGACGCATATGGAATAGTCTTGGGACATGCAGCGCGTAAGGCGCTCAATAAGGGCCGTTTTACCAGAGCCAACAGGCCCACCAACACCAATTTTAACGTAAGCCATAGTATTTCCTTGTAACCGAGTAGAAAAGTTTAACTCATATATAAGCGTGAATACAGCGTCTCATGCCGCATGGCGTAAATATCAAACGCAGAGCCGCCCATGCCAAGTTCCTCCAGTGAGACATCTTGTGCACACTGAACACAGTCCATAATGCGCGGCAAGGCGGCATTGAGCACGCTTTGTCCGTCAAACTGACTGAGGGGAACATTTTTAACAGCATTGGTGACAATGGCTGAGAGAATAGTATACGCATACATGCTGGCAGCGTCTGCGTAGGTAAGATTTTTACTTTTTGCAAACAATGCCAAGGCAATACAATAATGCCCCATGCAACGCCGCTCTTGAATGCATTTTTGATAGGTGGCCAGTATGGGAATAGGCTCTATACGTTCCCAAAGTTTTAGGAAGCGTTGGCACAATTTCATACTGCCCTTACGTACTTCTAGAGGCGTTTTATAGGCGCTGTAGAGATTGTCTACTGCGCAAATGTCTTCTGCTTGCTGTGAGCCATGAAAAATATGGGCAAAAAATCCCAGTTCTGTATACGGTAAAAAAGACAAGGTGCTGTCGATATATTCCCGTAAATCGTCACAGCTCGCAAGCAAACGCTCTTGGACAAAGGTTTCGAGGCCATTGGAAAGCGCAAAAGCCCCTATGGGAAAGGTGCTGTCGCTGACTTGAAGCATGTGCAAAAAAGGTATTTGCACAGCGCTTATCCCTGAGGATGGTGGGGTGTATGTGTGTGGGAATGCGTATGAGCGTGTGCGTGGCTATGCCCATGAGCATGACTGTCATGAGTACTATGGTCACTGCTACCATGAGCCTTGCACTCCATGAAATCTGTCAATTTTTCATGCACTTGACTAACCTTAAAGCCCAACTTTTCTAAGTAGGTAAAGGTGGGCGCATCATAGGGCACAAGCACAGCATGCTCTTCAATCTTGAGCGACAAGTGCCTGTTGCCAAGCTCGAAGCACAGACGCCCCATTTCTTGCATAGAAGAGACAGCTATCTTGGTAAGGGGTGCTGCTTGGATATCACAGACATAGACGGCCGTATCCGTGCGTGCCAAGATGTCGCCGTCTTTGAGCACAGCGCTGACACATATGCCAAATTCCTTACCATCCATAGCAGTTTTTTTAATGCGTTTTTTCTGTACTTCAAACCATGCAAAAGCCACGGGAATGACTTCTAAGCTGTTATTCCCTTCATGGATATTGCCTAAAATTTGTTCAATAATCATATATTACCTATTTTGCTAGGGTATCTCTTCAAGTAAAAAACTCCCCCCATGCGCCGAGAATTTTCATTCAACGACACCCACTCTCATCGCAACTAAAAAGTTTTTGGGGAAGGGGGTGGGGGTCTGGGGGA
>JAWXUA010000155.1:0-6460 GCA_044433065.1 Pseudomonadota bacterium | reverse complement strand
CCCCATCCCCTTTCAAAACTTTTTATTTGCGATAAAAATTCACGGCCTTAATATCATTTGCGACGCATGGGGAAAGTATGCGGTGCGTGTCGTTGTACGTAGCTCCAAGAAGGATTGCCCTGTCGTTACGAGGAGCGAGGAGCGAAGCCCGCGACGTATGTTCAGCGACGATACTATCTGCCGAACGACGATACTATCTGCCGAGCGACGACCTGTCTGAAGGATGCCGAAGGCACAGCCGTTAGACGAGCGTAGCCAGTCTTACGGATGCAGAGAGCAACGCTGGCAATCCATCTTCGATTTGTAGTACCCTCATTGCATTAGCGACCATACACCGTCTTTTAAAACGATATATGGTCGCACAATACGTATAGAGAATATATCTACTTCCAACTTTTCAAGCTATTCGAACATAGCCGAAAAATCAAAAAAGGACGCAAACTACAACGTAGGCAGAACTTTCTTCAATTCCTCAACAAGTGCAGGAATGGTGAAGTCGTCGGGCTGAATATCGGCCTTGAAGCCAAAAGACTCGAGGGTCTTGGCAGTGATAGGTCCGATGCAAGCAAGCTTCACTTCTGGGTGCTTCTTGAGTTCGTCCGCAGGGATAAGATCAAAGAAGTTCTCCACAGTGGAAGAAGAACCAAAGGTGATGCAGTGCAGTTCGCCGTCAGCCATGCGCTCAAGGACTTTGTCCTTCTTGGAGGCGCAAGGGACAGTGATGTACACAGGAAGCACGTCCACGGTAGCACCAGCTTTGCGGAGCTCTTCTGGCAAGATTTCGCGTGCAACGGTAGCGCGTGGCAAGAGCACCTTCATGCCGCCCATGCCGCGTTCCTTCATGCCAGCGACCACACCTTCAGCAATGTAGCTGTCTGGCACAAAGTCAGCTTTAACACCGCGAACAGCGAGGGCTTCTGCTGTTGCAGGTCCGATGGCCGCAATCTTGAGGCCAGCCAAAGCGCGGCTGTCGAGATTTTTGGCGTCGAGCTGTTTCCAGAAATGCTTTACACCGTTGACCGAGGTGAAGACCACCCAGTCGTATGTGGTGAGCCCATCAATGGCGGTGTGCACAGCGCTGTAGTCATCAAGAGCTTTGATTTCGATGGTTGGGAACTGGATGACGTCCGCCCCAAGCTCACCAAGAGAGCCAGCAAGACCGCTTGCCTGTTCACGGGCACGTGTCACTACAACGCCCTTGCCAAGCAATGGACGCTCTTCAAACCAATTGAGACGGTCGTGCAATTTGACCACGTCACCAACCACAATCAATGATGGATTGGTGAAACCATGGGTCACAGCCACCTCAGGCAACGTTGCAATGGTTGCCGTAATGCTCCTGTGGCGAGGCGTCGTGCCCCAACGCACCAAGGCTGCTGGCTTCTCAGGAGACATACCAGCATCAATCAACTTGCGCGAAATATCAGGCAAATTCTTCATACCCATAAAGAAAACCAAGGTGCTCGCACTGGCAGCAAGGGCCTTCCAGTTGTGCGCAGATTCTGGCTTATCAGGGTTTTCGTGGCCCGTAATAAAGGACACTGAAGACGCATAGGATCTGTGGGTCAGTGGAATACCAGCGTAGGCAGGACCTGCAATAGCACTGGTGATACCTGGAACTTCTTCAAAAGGCACACCAGCATCAAGAAGCTCTTCAGCCTCTTCACCGCCACGGCCAAACATATATGGATCGCCGCCCTTAAGACGCGCAACGATTTTGCCTTCTTTGGCCTTCTCAATAATCAGCGCGTTGATACCATCTTGTGGCAAGGTGTGCTTATTGCCCTTCTTACCAACGTAGATGATTTCAGCATCTTCTTTAGCATAAGCCAAGAAAGCATCGTTGGCCAAAAAGTCGTATACAACAACGTCGGCCTTCTCCAAAATTTCTTTGCCCTTGATGGTCAACAAGCCTGGGTCACCCGGACCAGCGCCAATGAGATATACTTTCATGCTAACTCCTATATTGAGGAAGGAAGAGGGGGGCTCTGCCCCTCCACCCCGCCAAAGGCTTAGGCCTTTGGAAACCGTTTTAGCACCGCCTGTCATTCCTGTGGAATAACAGGCGGTGCAAAGCGTTCCCAAAAACTAAACTTGGCAATGTGAAGCCCACCTATGGGAGGCCGTATAGCCAATGAACATCGTTAACAGTCACAGCACTTTACCATAAAAACCGCAAAGAGCCGACACAATCTTTTCTTCTTAACCATGCGTTACCGCATACGTCAATTGAGCAATTTTTTCTTCTCGCGAGGCAGGCGAGTTTTTTACGAAGGGCGGCCGACCGAAGGCGGCGAAGCCGTGACCGTCAGCGAGTCTTCGAGCGTTACGGGCATCGAGAGCAACGCTGTATAGAGACATACGTAACCGTAGTAAAAAACGAAGCCTAACGAAGCGAGAAGGAAAAAGATCCAATTTACTGTTTAGCTACGTCAATAAAGCGTTGTTGCAGCACAAGCAGCTTTTCACGAGCGTCATTAAGCTCAACAACACGTGCACGGTCCTTGGCAACGATTTCAGCAGGAGCCTTGGCCACAAAGCTTTCATTGGAGAGCTTCTTGGTCATGACCATGAGGTCCTTTTCAATCTTGCCGAGTTCCTTTTGCAAACGAGCTATTTCATCGTCGAAGTTCACAGCACCATGGAGTGGCACAATGATTTCGTTGCCAGAAACAACGTGGCTTGCGGAGGCTTTTGGGGCCTCGATGTCGGTAGCGATGGTGAGCGTTTCCAGACGTGCAAGAACTGTCATGACCTCACGAGCATCTTCAAAGAGCGCCGCATCAGCATCGGACACAGGACGGATGAGCGTCGTGAGGCGATGCGATGGAGAGATATTCAGCTCAGCACGGATGGTACGCACAGCGCTGATGGCCGACTGCACAAGTTCCATACGCGCCGCAGCTTCTGGACGCAAGCAGAATGGGCGCTCTTGTGGGTATAACTCAGTAGCGATATCGCTACCAGCGTGACCTGGGAGAGCTTGCCAGATTTCAGCAGAAATGAATGGCATGGTTGGGTGCAAGAGCAAGAGCGACTCACGCAAGACCGTCCAGAGAACGAATTGCGCTGTTGCTTGACGCTCGCCACCAGCTTGCATGTCAGGCTTGATGAGCTCAAGGTACCAGTCGCAGAACTCATTCCACCAGAAGCGGTAGAGGTTGGAAGCCACATCGTTGAAGCGATAATTGTCGATAGCTTGCTTTTGCGAGACCTTAAGCTCTTCAAGACGATGCAAAATCCATTGGTGATGCAGGCCAAGAGATGGGGACGAAAGGTCCACAGCTTTTGGTGCTTCTTCTGGCAAGTTCATGAGCGCAAAACGTGCGGCATTCCAAACTTTATTCACAAAGTGGCGGTAGCCTTCAATGCGCTCTTCGGACAATTTGATATCGCGGCCCATAGCGGCAAACGCTGTAAGGGTAAAGCGCAAGGAGTCCGTGCCGTACTTATCAATCATGACCAGAGGGTCAATGACGTTGCCCGTGGACTTGGACATTTTACGGCCTTCGCCGTCACGCACAAGGGCGTGCAAATAGACATGCTTGAATGGAATTTCGTCCATAAAGTGCAAGCCCATCATCATCATTCTGGCAACCCAGAAGAAGAGAATGTCAAAGCCTGTGACCAGTACTGACGTTGGGTAGAAGGTGGACAAGTCTTGGGTCTTATCAGGCCAGCCCATGGTGCTGAAAGGCCAAAGCGCAGACGAGAACCATGTGTCCAGCACGTCTGGGTCTTGGTTCAGAGTCTTGCAACCACACTTAGGGCAGCAGGTTGGATCCACTTCTTCAACGATGAGCTCGCCACAATCTGGGCAAGTCCACGCTGGAATACGGTGGCCCCACCAAATTTGACGGCTGATGCACCAGTCACGGATATTGTCGAGCCAATTATAATAGGTCTTCATCCATGTTTCTGGGAAGATTTGCGTCATTTCTGGCACAGCGGCGCGCGCACGTGGTGCAAGCTTGGTGGACGCCACAAACCATTGTTCAGACATGTGTGGTTCAACCACAGTCTTACAACGGTAGCAGTGACCAACGCTGTGGTTCAGGTCTTCGATTTTGATGAGCTGGCCGGAAGCCTCAAGGTCCGCCACAATACGCTTGCGGCATTCTTCCTTGGTGAGACCTGCGTATGGGCCAGCTTCTTCCGTCATCTTGCCGTCAGCATCGATGCACTGGATGAAGGCAAGGCCATGGCGCTCGCCAAGAGTCCAGTCATTGGGGTCATGGCAAGGCGTGACTTTCAACGCACCTGTACCAAATTCGCGGTCAACATAAGAGTCGGCGAAGAGCGGTACAGCGCGGTTAATCACAGGAACAAGGATTTTCTTGCCCACAAGGCCATCGTAACGATCGTCTTCTGGGTGCACGCAAACGCCAGTGTCCGCCATAATGGTTTCTGGACGTGTCGTTGCGATGACAACAGAGCCGCTACCGTCTTCGAAATCATAGCGCACGTGGTAGAGGTGGCCATTTTCTGGCATGTGCTCTACTTCGTCGTCAGCAAGAGCTGTGTGGCAACGGTTACACCAGTTGATGATGTAGTTGCCGCGATAGATGTAGCCTTGCTTGTACAGGTCTACGAAAACTTTGCGCACAGACTTAGAAAGGCCTTCGTCCATGGTGAAGCGTTCGCGCGTCCAGTCAACAGAGTCGCCAAGCATGCGGATTTGCCCAAGAATACGGTTGCCATACTCTTCTTTCCACTGCCAAACGCGTTCAACGAAAGCTTCGCGGCCAAGGTCATGGCGGCTGAGTCCTTCTTTAGCGAGGGCACGCTCTACAACGTTTTGGGTTGCGATGCCTGCGTGGTCTGTACCAGGGAGCCAGAGAACTTTCTTACCTTGTTGGCGAGCGTTACGGCACAAAACGTCGATGAGCACGTGGTTCAGCGCATGGCCGATATGCAGTGCACCTGTAACGTTTGGTGGAGGAATAACGATGGCATAAGGTTCGCCTTGGGATTCCATATCAGGCGTGAAAGTATTATTGTCTTCCCAATGTTTACGCCACCGCGCTTCAACGTCGTGTGGTTCATAGCCTTTGGGTAATGCGTTGTCGGACATATACGATCTCCTCGAGAGGTAAAATAGATAGCTTGCTAATATATTCTTGTTGTGCGCTATGCTCATTGTCATACGCGCGAAATAATGCCATAAAAAGCGTCACGCTACAATATACGAAAAACCGAAAAAAGTCTGCAAAATAAGGCCGTCATGAAAACAAAAAAAACGCCACACATTTTCATCCTTTGGGACGAGTCATACCTTTGGGGTCTGCTTGTATGGCGAGCTATGGAAGCTTTAGGCCTTCCGTATACACTTGTCAAAGGCCATGAAATAGCCCACGGGCTCCTTTCTTGCAAGCGTCCGTCTATACTCATGGTTCCAGGGGGCACAGCGCGGCATAAGGCCACAGCATTAGGCGAAGACGGCATGCAAGCCATTCGCGATTATGTATCCCAAGGTGGTCATTATATTGGCTTTTGTGGTGGTGCTGGTCTTGGTTTATCTGGCAAGCATGGTCTCGGTCTTTGCCCATGGACGAGGGCTAGAATTACAGACCGCATGCAACATTTTGTTTCTGGCCATATTCATGTTTCTGTAAAAAAAGAACATTTTTTGGTGCCTGAGCTTGCGAGCACCCTTAACGCGCAACATGAAAGTGGCGCAGAAAAAACCGTAAGCCGTCCACATGCCCTTGGCAAACATCTGGACAAACATCTGGACAAACACCCGTCCAAGCGTCACCATACGCCGTCTGTCCCAGTGGATTTGGATAGCTTTGCAGGGCCTCTGCCCATTTGGTGGCCCGGTCGCTTTGCTGAGCAAGATGGTCATGACGTAGAAATTTTAGCGCGCTATGTCACGCCAAATATGGTATGTAATAAAGATTTTTGGGTTGCAGACTTGCCCCTAAGCGCCCTACCTCACGGTACTTTTGATGAATGGTCAACGCTCTACAATATCCATTTGCGCCCAACCTTCCTTGAAGGTCAGCCCTGTATTGTGCATGGCAAGCATGGCCAAGGCACGTATACCCTAAGCTATTCACACCTTGAAACGCCCAATTCACCAGCAGCCAACGCGTGGCTAGTCCATTTAATTGAAAAACTTACGGCACAAGGCTTAGGCGACAAGGCAAGCCACGGGCAAAACGCAAAAGTGCAGAGCGAAGACGGCGCACACACCATAAGCATGAAAGCGACGTCGCATACCGTGCCAGAATGGGACCTTGAAAGCTTGCCCAATGCTTGGCTAACCGTGTGTCCTTGCGGTGATAATACTGGGGAAATCGCATCTTATGCCAAAGAAATCCATAGCTTACGTGAACGCATGGCTGGCATCATGCGTACAGGCATGGAGCACAGTTTATTATTCCGCCGCAACGCTTGGCTCATTGGTTGGCGCACGGGCATAGCTGGTGGCAATCTGAACAATCTGCATGCGGCC
>JAWXUA010000154.1:0-6520 GCA_044433065.1 Pseudomonadota bacterium | reverse complement strand
CTGGGGGAGGGAGAAAAATTTTTCAAAATTTTTCTCCCTCCCCCAGCTCGTCTCAAGCAAAAAAACAAAAACCTTTACCTTCGGCACATATGCTTTTACAGTCTTCTTTACCAAAAAGTCAAAAGACCTCTTTGAGGAGCATATATGTTTGAGCAACGTCGCACCATAGCCATTCTACCACTCATGGCAAGCCTTGTGGGGCTTGGCTTTTGCCTTTGGATTGCCTTGTCGCCTGCACTCGATACCAACGCTGCAGACTGTGCCGCCACAGGATGTACTTTATATAAGGATATTAGCATCGCAGGCATTTCGCTGTGGCACATTGGGGCCGTAGCTTTTGCAGGACTGAGTTTTTGTGCTCTACGCGGTTATGCATATGTTGGCTATATGGCATCAGCGTGCATGCTTGCTGGCGATGTTGTGCTTTTGGTGCTCATGGCTTTCACGGCACCTTGCACCAACTGCCTCGGTGTTGCGGTTCTTTTTGCTTTTACTTTTTGGCTTTTTCGCAAAGAAAATGAGTTTCAGAGTACTGCAAGCTTTGTCAGCAGCCAAAATAGTCCTGATGTTCCTCGTGGCCATTCCTACTTGCTTTGTATTTGGGGCCTGTTCTTTTTCGCCAACGGTCTTGCAGCCATTAATGAGCGCATGGAGCCATGGATTATTCATGGTGCAGAGAACGCGCCCATGCGGATTTATTTTTCTCTGTCCTGCCCATCGTGCCGCGAGGCCATACGAACGTATGCAGTTTCGGCTACGTCTATTGCATTTTTACCTGTGGCCGAAGACGACGCGGATCTATATGCCATAGCGACGCTTCAGGAAGAGCTTCAGAGTGGCAAAAATTTCTTTCCAGCTTTTCGCTATGCCACCAATGAAAGTACTGTGAAGAAGGAACTTTCTCTTGTTGAGTATACGATGCTTCAATGGCAACTTTTGCGCAATAAGGTGCGCTTTTATGCTTCAGGTTCAACGACTTTGCCGCTTATCCAAATGCACGGCATGCCTAAGAATAGGGCGGTCACACCAAGCGCTTCTGCTGTGAGCTCTGGCAATAGTGTACGTCCTGCTGGCCATATTCCCATGGGCACGGCTTTGCATTTTGAAGGGTGTGACGAAGGCCCACAGGCTGTGCCGTGTCCATCTGAGTAAAAGAAAAACCTGTGCTGTGGCCTGCTTTATATGAACTTTTTTGCATGTACAGCGTCTAAAAGAGGTCACTACGACATGCTAGAGTACACGCTTGCAGATATTTAGGCGTTTTCTGACAGGCTTTTATTGACCTTTGGCGACTTTCGTACTATGTGAAAAAAATCTTTTTTTAGCAGACAAAAGGCCAAGCATAAGAGTATTCATCTTTGCAGAAGGGAGATTGCGCAATCCCCCGTTTTTCTGCTTGTCCCCAGTGTAGAATGGCTTTATAGATGTTCGGCCGCAATAAAATCTGTCATCAGCACCGTGGGAAAAAGAGCAATCATGACCATTATAGAACTGATACAAAAGCATCGTGAAGTCCTTGTTAAAGAATGGACGGATGCCATTTTTTCAAGCTATCCGCTTGATACGAAAGGCTTTCTTCGTAATAATGAAGACCGCTTTGCCAACCCTGTTGGTGCCAAGACTCGCCGTGCAGTCACAGCCATGATGGACGCCATCAGTGGTCAAGACATGCCAGCAGGTGAACCAGCGACGGCATTGGCGGAATTTGTCCGCATCCGTGCCATCCAAAATTTTAGCCCAGAAAAAGCCCTTGGTGTTATTTTTTACATCAAGCAGCTCTTGCAAAAGCATATTTTGCAGGAAGCAATGGCCAATAATTTGCTTGGGGACTTTCTTGATGTGCAATCTCGCGTGGATACCCTGTCCCTTTTGGCATTCCATTATTATGCCGAAGATCGCGAGCGACTGCACATGATGAAGGTCGACGATTACAAGAGGCGTTATGCCCAGCTCATTCGCAGGGCACAATTGATATTGGACGAGCCGGCAGGGGAACCGGAGCAATCACAACCGAAAGCCTAGCAGCGAGGTAACGGAATGTTTTTTTCACTTTTAGCGGTCATTGCGCTTGGTAGCATCGCCTGGTTTGGATCCACTTCTGGCTTCCAAACTCTTTTTGGTGCGGTTTTGCCATTAGCAGCAGTGCTCGTATTCATCGTCGGATTTGTCTGGCGGATCGTGGACTGGGCCAAGTCTCCCGTGCCCTTTGCCATCCCGACTACTGGCGGCCAGCAAAAATCCTTGTCATGGATTAAGCCTAACCGTCTTGACTGTCCTTTTACACCTATCGCCACAGTAGGCCGTATGGTTCTTGAAGTGCTGACCTTCCGTTCGCTCTTCAGAAATACCAAATTGAGCTTCACTGAAGAAGGTCGTGCCATTTATTATTCCTCTAAATGGTTGTGGCTCTTTTCGCTCATGTTCCACTACTGTTTCTTGGTGATTTTTATCCGTCACTTCCGTTTCTTCTTGGAGCCAGTGCCAGCGTGCATCAGCTTCTTTGAAATGATTGACGGCATGTTGCAAATCGGCGCACCACGTATGTTCCTTACGGATCCTATCGTGCTTGCTGCTTTGCTCTTCTTGCTTTGTCGCCGTCTTTTCAGCGCAAAGCTTCGTTTCATCTCCTTGGTGAACGACTATTTCCCACTGTTCCTCTTGATCGGCCTCGTAGGCAGCGGCATTTGCATGCGCTACATCGACAAGGTGGACATCAATGCTGTTAAGACTCTCACCATGGGTCTTGCAACGTTGAGCCCAGTAGTACCTGATGGCATTAGCCCTATCTTCTTTGTTCACCTTGCATTCTTGAGCGTCTTGCTGATTTACTTCCCCTTCAGCAAACTCATGCACATGGGTGGCATCTTCATGAGCCCAACGCGTAACTTGCCGTGCAACACGCGCCAAAAGCGCCACGTCAATCCTTGGAACCCTGTTGGTCAGAAGTTCCATACCTACGCTGCATACGAAGATGACTTCCGCGAAGTCATGGAAGAAGTTGGCTTGCCAGTCGATAAAAAATCTGGCGCAGCCGAGTAAGGAGTCAACATGGCCAAATTACCAACTCCCGCGCAGTTAATTGAATCCATTCAAAGCATCCCAGAGATTGGCTGGATGGATTCAAAGCCACAGTTCGTCCCTGGAACGTGGTGCTATCCTGCAAAGAAAGCAAATATGGTCGAGCTCGGCATGCCCAATCCACACGATTGGTCTGCTGATCAAGAAGACTGGAACCTCCCAGATAACTGGGAAGAAATCATTTATGAAGGCCTCAAGGATCGTCTTGCAAAGCACCGTTCTTTGAAAGTTTTCATGGATATCTGTGTACGTTGCGGCGCTTGCGCTGACAAATGTCACTTCTTCATCGGTTCCGGTGACCCAAAGAACATGCCTGTTCTGCGTGCTGAATTGCTCCGCTCCGTTTACCGTAAAGACTTCACTACCGCTGGTAAGTTGCTCGGTAAGCTCGTTGGCGCACGCAAGCTCGACAAAGATGTCATTAAAGAGTGGTTCTACTACTTCTATCAGTGCACCGAATGTCGCCGCTGTTCCTTGTTCTGCCCATACGGCATCGACACCGCAGAAATCACCGCTATCGTGCGTGAATTGCTGCATGAATTAGGTCTCGGTATCCACTGGATTATGGAACCTGTTGCCAACTGTAACCGTACCGGTAACCACCTTGGCATCAAGCCTCACGCTTTCAAAGAAATCGTAGAATTCCTCTGCGAAGACATTGAAGCCGTCACTGGCATCACCATCAATCCTCCTTTGAACGAAAAGGGCCACGAGATCGTCTTTATTGCTCCATCTGGTGACGTATTTGCCGACCCAGGCATCTACACCTTCATGGGCTACCTCATGCTCTTCCATGAAATCGGTCTCGACTACACCCTTTCTACCTACGCATCTGAAGGCGGTAACTTCGGCTCCTTTACCACATTCAATATGGCAAAGAAGCTTAACGCCAAGATGTACCATGAAGCAGAACGCCTTGGTTCCAAGTGGATCTTGGGTGGTGAATGTGGCCACATGTGGCGCGTCATCAACCAATACATGGACACCTACAACGGTCCTTCTCCTTCACATATGGAAGTTCCTAAGTCACCAATCACGGGCACTGTGTTTGAAAACGCAGCTTCTACTAAGATGGTGCACATCACGGAATTCACGGCTGACCTTATCAAGCACAATAAATTGCGCCTTGACCCAAGCCGTAACGATCACTTGAACGTAACCTTCCACGACTCCTGCAACCCAGCTCGTGGCATGGGTCTTCTTGAAGAACCTCGTTACGTTATCAAGAACGTATGTAATAACTTCTTTGAAATGCCTGAAAATACTATCCGTGAGCAGACCTACTGCTGTGGCGGTGGTTCTGGCCTTAACACTGAAGAAATTATGGAAATCCGTATGCGTGGCGGCCTGCCACGTGGTCAAGCATTGCGCTACGTACAAGAAAAGCATGACGTTAACACCATGGCTTGTATCTGCGCAATCGACCGTGCAACCTTGCCACCACTTGCTGAGTACTGGGCACCTGGCGTCACGGTTACCGGTACCCATGAACTCGTAGCAAATGCACTTGTCATGCGCGGCGAGCACAAGCGTACCATGGACTTGCGTCAAGAAGACTTGCCAGGCGTGGAGGATGATTAATCATGTATAATAAAAAATACATTCTTGCCGGCATAGCCATCTTTGTCGTGCTATTTAGCACGCCTTTCTGGTTGAACATTGGCTTTGATTACGAAGCTCCAAAGCTCGCAACTCCTGAAGGCGTCACTGAATGCATCGAGTCCCGTGACTACATGATCGCTAATCACATGACCATCCTTAATGAATGGCGTGACGAAGCTCTTCGCGAAGGCAAACGTGAATACGTTGCTACCAATGGCAAAAAGTGGGTTATCAGCCTGCAAAATACCTGTATGGAATGCCACGCAAACAAAGAAGAATTCTGCGATGCGTGCCATAACACCAACAGCGTTGACCCGTACTGCTGGGATTGCCATATCGCTCCGAGGGGGAATGAGTAATGAACAACAGCAGAAGACGTTTCCTCAAAGTTGCTAGCCTCTCTTTTGCAGGTCTTAGCCTCGCTAGTGTTGCTGGCGGCGTGACCAAAGCACAGGCTGCAAGCTCTGAATACATCCACGGTCCTAACCAGCTTACTGCTAAGCGTTGGGCCATGGTTATTGACATGACTAAATTCGAGTCCCAAGAAGATTACGATCGCGTGATCCACGCTTGTCACTCTGTCCACAACGTTCCTAAGATTAATACTAATCAGGAAATTAAGTGGCTCTGGACCGATAGCTACCAAGCAACGTTCCCAGATGACAGCAGCAAGCACGTGAGCACTGAAGTGCTTAACCGTAAGTACCTCATGCTCTGCAACCATTGCGAAAATCCTCCATGCGTACGCGCTTGCCCAACGCAAGCAACGTTCCAGCGTGAAGATGGCATTGTTGTTATGGACTACCACCGTTGTATCGGTTGCCGCTTCTGTATGGCAGGCTGCCCTTACGGCGCACGTAGCTTTAACTTCTTTGACCCACGTCCATACATCGAAGACATCAACCCAACGTTCCCAGCACGTATGCGCGGCGTTGTGGAAAAGTGCACCTTCTGTAGCGAACGTCTCGCTGAAGGCTTGTTGCCAGCATGTGTAGAAGCTTCTAACGGTGCGATCCTCTTTGGCGACCTTGACGATCCAGAATCGCCAGTGCGCGTGGCCCTCAGTGAAAACTTTAGCATTCGCCGTAAGCCATCTCTTGGCACTGAACCTGGCGTTTACTACATCGTCTAGGAGGACTAGTCATGTTTGAGAAAGTTCTCAAAGGTACTCCAAAGTACTATATCTGGCTGGCCTTCCTTGGCAGCTTCGTCTTACTGGCCGCCCTTGTTTACTTGTACCAGTTGCACTACGGCCTCGGTATCACCGGTATGAGCCGTGACGTAACTTGGGGCATGTACATCTCCCAGTTCACCTACTTTGTTGGTGTTGCAGCATCCGCTGTTATGTTGGTTCTTCCTGCATACTTCCACCATTATACAAAGTTTAAGCGCATGATTATCTTCGGCGAATTCCTCGCGATTTCCGCTGTTATCATGTGTATGCTCTTCATCATCGTTGACCTTGGTCAGCCTCAGCGCGTCATGAACGTTATTCTGCATCCATCGCCACAGTCCATCATGTTCTACGACATGATCGTACTTTCTGGCTACCTCGTCATCAACGCTGTTGTTGGTTGGGTTACTTTGGAAGCAGAACGTCACAACGTGCAGCCACCAAAATGGATTAAGCCTCTCATTTACCTCTCTGTAATCTGGGCTTTCAGCATCCACACGGTTACTGCGTTCTTGTACGCTGGTCTTCCAGGTCGTCACCTCTGGCTCACCGCAATTCTTGCCGCTCGCTTCCTTGCTTCGGCATTCTGTTCCGGTCCAGCCATCTTGCTCTTGCTCGTAATGGTTCTGAAGCGCGTAACTGGCTTTGAACCAGGCCGTGACGCTA
>JAWXUA010000153.1:0-6560 GCA_044433065.1 Pseudomonadota bacterium | reverse complement strand
ATTGAGTAATCCAGCACACCTTGGCGCATGAAGCCAGAAGCTGAATTCGAGCCCGAACCAGATGTGGCCCCAGAACCCGAGCCAGACGCACTAGGCTGTCCATTTGCACTGGAATGCTGGCCATTTGCAGGCCCACCACCAACACTCAGCTCCACAGGAAAGTCCTTGTATGCATCCACACCACGCTCCGCACGCATGGCCGAAAGCCGGTCAACGTCGCGCTCGCTGATGCTGAAATACGCATACATGGGCGCATAGCGGATGATAGTCCCAAGGTTAGTGATGCCGCTGTCAGGGCCCACAAGGTTGCCCACGTCCACCTTCCAAAGGCCCACCCGTCCATCAAAAGGGGCCAGCACCTGCGTATAACCAAGGTTAATCTCAGCTTGCGTCAGCTCAGCCTCAGCCATGTCCACACCAGCTTGCGCGCTTGCCCGAGCTTCACGCCACTTAACAAGGTCCGTGTCCGAACCAGCATTAGCACGGTACAAGCGATAGGCTCGGTTGTATTCCGTGTTTGCTTGGGATAAAACAGCCTTTTGTGATGCCAAATTAGCTTTTGATGCAGCAACTTTAGCTTCATACACAGATGGCTCAATGGTAAACAAAAGGTCACCCTTTTTCACCACATCACCCTCAGTGTAGCCCGTGTCCTGCAAGGAACCCGTGACCCTCGCCGCTAAGTTCACGCTCTCACTGGCTTTTGTTGTGCCAGTAAAGGTTACATAGTCCGTCACATCCATGCGCATGGGCTGTGCCACCGTGACCTCAGGTCCTGGTGGAGCCACATAGGCATTACGCTCACCAAAGAAACCTTCCACTTCTTTGACCACATCACAGCCCTGTATGAGGCATATAGTGCATATAATGACCATAAAAGGTCTATATAAGTGCATTTTTATAAAGTTTTTTTTCATATTAAATTTTCCTTATGAAGTAACTATTGGATTTATCAAAATTTAAAAAATCATCATATAATTTTCAAACTAAATTATTTTGGTTTCTGGCGAGGCAGACGAAGTGTTTTACGAAGGGCGCGTATATAGACATACGTAACCGGAGTAAAATACGAGTCTAACGAAGCCAGAAAGCAAAAGAATTAGTTTGAACAGGTCACTTCCCAGCCACCACCGAGAGAGCGGTACAGCGAGACAAGCCCCTGCCCCACACTACCCTGCGCTTTGGCAAGGTTTTGTTGTGTAGAAACAAGGGTTTCCGCGGCTGTTAAGACTGTGGTGAAGTCCGTAGCTCCATCACGATACTGCACAAGGGCCAGCTTGAGAGACGCCTCAGCCGCACGGCTACTCTCTTCGTAGGCGTCCACCTCAGCACGCGACTGCAAGAACGCTTCCATGGAGTTTTCCGCATCCGCCATGGCTGATAGCACCGTGTCCCGATAGCTCAAGAGGGCCGCATCATAGGCATAGCCCTTGGCCTGCACAGCTTTGGCAATGCGGCCATAATTAAAAATAGGCCACGTGAAGGACGGACCACCATACGCCGTAAAGCCTTGGCCAAAAATATCACTGATAGAAAACGCGCCCACATTGCTTGCAGAAAAGCCCACAAAGCCGCTCAGACTAAATGATGGATATAATTCAGCTTTTGTGGCACCGACCTGAGCACAAGCGGCCATGGCTTCAAATTCTGCCTTGCGCACGTCTGGCCTCCGGCGCAATAAATCAGCTGGGATGCCTACGTTCACAGCGTCCCGAAACTGGGGAATACTGCCATGCCCAAGCATCATGCGCATATTGCTTGGCGGCAAGGCCAGCAAGGTGCACAGGGCGTTACTGGCCTTAGTCAGCGAGGTCAAAACAGCCGGCAACTGCGCCTTGGTATTGCTAAGTTGGGCCTTGGCTTGCTCCACATCAAGCTCACTTGTGGCCCCAAACTGATAGCGTGCTGTGGCGATGCGCAAGTTCTCTTGCTGAATGTTGATATTGCGCCGCAGGGTCTCTTTTTCCTTTTGCAGTGTTCGGTACTGGATATAGACCGTGGCTACTTCAGCGGTCACGCTAGCCATAGCTGCGTTGAAATCCGCCATACTTCCCTGCATGGTGGCCGCCGCAGCTTCCGTTAACCTGCTGTATTTACCCCAGAAATCTGGCTCCCATGAGGCTGAAAGGCCAAGACTTGTGGTCTGGTAATTAGGATAAGACTCGCCCGTATCTGGTTGCGGTGCGTATTCGCTGACCTTGCTTGGATCCGTCCATGTATAGTCCCCTTTCAGCTCTTGATACGGATAGAAATCCCCAATAACTGCGGATAGTTGGGCTCTTGCCTCGGCAATGCGATAGGCCGCCACGTGCAAGGAGATATTGCGCTCCCGTACAAGGCGTACAAGGCGTTCCAACGTTGGATCCTTAAAGCCCTCCCACCACGCAATGGGCACAGGCTCCATGCTGACCACCGCCGCGTCACGCTCGGCAAAAACGCCCTCACATTCCAAAACCGTAAGCCATTCTGCGTTGGTTGTGACCTCGGGGACCGCAAAATCTGGGCCCACGCGCATGCACCCAGTGTTCATAGTCACAAAGAAAGGCACAACGCTTATGAACAGTCCAGAATACAAGACCGTTCGTAAAGCGCGTGCCCACTGTGCCCACTGTATAGGGTGTGCAGATATGATATGCCGCTGATATTCCATGCTCGTACCTCGCATTGGCAAATTGACTTCTCCTAAATGCAAGAAGCGCCTTCACGCTAGCATGGTCTCAGCTATGGCAAAATGATATGTGTGTGGTGAGGTGAAATGACTGGGGGATGAGACAAACTGGAGGGGGAGTGAGAGGACAGGAAAATTGGTCCCAAGATAGGAGCTTCAACAGGGTTGGAAAGATGACGCGTAGTTAGGTAGCTTCGATTGCCCAATTGGATAGAGTGATGGGGCGTTCCTACTATGGTCCATTACTGAGATATTACAAGAACAGAACTATCTGGAATAACATAACTATACGTCGCACTAAGATTAACCATATTCATGACTGGCCGTACGGATTCAATATCCTCTCCATCGGCAACGGGCGGCGCATCCCTATATATATGTGTCCGCGCTTTCTCTGTATTGGGGATGGCATCGGCATCAAAATAGACCACCATAACGGGTCCCACGCCTTCTAATCCCATATCTTTGGGTCCCACACCTTCTGGCCACACCTCTTCTATGCCCACAATGCGACGGCCTGAAGCTTCAAAGGTAAAGGTTGAGGTATCGGCAGATGGCGGCAAGCTGATGTGTACTTGCGCATGATTGCGGTCAAGGACGATACGGGTCGTCACTAAAAGCCCTTCTGGGCATGTGCGCACGGTACTTTCACCGATGTAGGCAGGACTATAATCAACAGTATCAGTAGCATATGCACATGCACCAAAAACACTGCCCCCACAGAGCACGCCAAATATGCCAAATACACCAAATACGTTAAGCACCCCGACCACAAGAACCAACCCAACAAAATATCGAGTCAGCACCCAATGTTGTACGGAGCCACAGACTTTGCGCTCCCCTTTGTGGCCGCGAATGTTGTTCAAGGTACGAGCTACTCCACAAATAAAAGTCTTTGAAAGGGATGGGGGGGGCTGGCCTGCCCGAAGGGTGCCGAAGGCACAGCCGTTAACGAGTCTTCGAGCTTTACGGATGCAGAGAGCAACGCTGGGAAGGGCAAACTTTCTTCAGAAAGTTTGCCCTTCCCCCTAGCTAACTAAAAAAGTTCCTTTAACAAATCCTCACCACTTCGAACGCCGTCCTCACCACTTTCAAAGGCTTCTTTGCTTGTCTTTTTGGGCTCAGTGCCTTCCACGAAAGGCACGGTGAAGGCTTCTGGGGACTGTGGCGTTGCGAGCAAACCATTGGCACTGTCCACCCGTGCAAAGGTAATAGACTCAGGCACAGGGAAATCGTCTTTGGGATACGTCCCTGCAATGCCTTGGTGGTAGCTGACGAAGATAGGCGAGGCTGCGCGTCCACCAGTTTCGTACTTGCCCATGGGCGCCACTTGGTCACGACCAACGTAGACCGTGGTAACGTTGTGCGGCGTAAAGCCTGTAAACCATGCGTCGCGCTCTTCATTGGACGTACCAGTCTTGCCAGCTACAGGCATTTTGAGAGCCTTAGCGCGCCAACCAGTACTTGTTTGCACAACGTCCTTCAGTAGATAGCTGATAATAAAAGCATTTTCAGGACTGATGGCTTGGCGAAGCTCTGGCTGTGTCTGGTAAATGGACTCGCCCCACGTGAAGCTGATGTCCTTGATGAGATGCGGCGTAGCGACTTTGCCTTCATTGGCGAAAGCGGTATACGCTTGGGCCAAGTTCATAGGCGTGACAGCCACAGCTCCAAGGCTGACCGCAAGCTCGTTAGGGAAATCGGGCGTCAGGCCAAGTGCCTTAGCACGCTCAATAACCTTAGGAATGCCCAGCTCTTGCGCGATGCGGATAGTGCTAAGGTTGCGGGATTTCACAAGAGCTGTGCGGAACAGCATTTTGCCGGTGAAATTACCCTCAAAATTATTAGGCCGCCAAACCTCGCCCGTAGAAGAATTGACGTAGACCACAGGCGCATCAAGGACCATGCTTGCAGTGGTGAAGCCATTATCGATGGCGGTGGAATAGACAATAGGCTTGAAGCTCGAACCTGGCTGACGTTGGGCTTGCACAGCGCGATTGAATTGGGAGTCAAGGAAGCTGTAGCCACCAACCATAGCCACCACATCACCAGTCTTGGGCTCTATGGACACGAGGGCCCCTTGCACATCTGGGTATTGCTCGAGGGCCAAGGGGATGGTCTTATCAAGGCTTAACAGTGCAGGATTAAAGGATTCTACCTTACCGTCAGCCCCACGTCCAGACACCCACACAACGTCGCCAACCTTGAGCACTTCACGCGTATCCTTAACAGACGCGACTTCTTCTGTGGCCTTTTTTGGGTCGGGCACACGGCACCAATGCACCGTAGCCACGTCAATAAACCCTTTGTGGTCCCCAAGCACAACGTCTGCGCCCTTAACGCTCACCGCCGTCACAAGGGCTTTAACCCACTGGCCACCAGCAAGGTCTTCAGGTGCAAAAGGATGCTCGTTGATGAAACTTTCGTAGGCATCTTTCTCAATATTTTCAAGTGGTCCATACCAACCATGACGACGCGTAGCCGCCACAAGGCCCTCACGCAAGGCTGCCTCAGCACTGGCCTGCATGAGTGGTTCCATATTGGTCTGCACATCAAGGCCAGCCTCATAGACCGCATCCTCTCCATACATGGTCAACGGCAAATTCAAACGGCGCACATTTTCTTCGCTGAACAAGTCGATGAGCTGGCGGCGCACCTCTTCGGTATACCACATGCCCGTGCGCACAAAATCCTCATCCATGCTCTTATAATTAAGCGGCTCAACCTTAGCGGCTTCGTACTCAGCATCACTAATCCACGACAACTCATGCATGCGGCGAAGCACGTACAGTTGCCGTTGTTTAGCCGACTGTGGATTGCGATATGGGCTATACTTAGATGGAGCTTGTGGCATACCGCCAAGCACCGCAGCTTCAGCAATTGTCAATTCTGACGCATGTTTAGCAAAGAATGTACGGGCCGCAGCTTCAACGCCATAAGCCCCAGCACCAAGATAAATTTGATTTAAATAGATGCTCAAAATCTCGTCTTTACTAAGGTAGCTCTCAAGCCGATAGGACAGAATAGCTTCCTTAATCTTACGCTCATAGCTCCGTTCCGAAGACAAAAGCAGACGCTTGACCACCTGTTGCGTAATGGTACTGCCGCCCTGTTTAATGGCCCCAGCCTGCGCATTGATAATAAACGCGCGCGCAATGGCCACAGGATCGATGCCGTCGTGTTGATAAAATCCGTCGTCCTCCGCAGCCAAGAACGCCATTGGAACATACGACGCCATATCATCAAGTCCAATCAAAAAGCGACGCTCCCGATACAGCTGCGTCATGATGCTTCCATCTCGAGCGTAAATGGTTGTCACCTGTGGTGGCCGATAGTCCGCAATCTTCGTGAAGCTTGGTAAATCCTGTGATGCCCAATGGATGAGCAATGCCGCACCAAGGCCACCAAGTGCCACGCACGCCGTAACAAAAACACCAAAATATATGCAGAATTTTTTCATGGTTCAACTTTATTTGCTAAAATGATTGTTCGCCGCACAATAGCTAAAAAGTGGGTGAAGGACAAGCTGGGGGATAGGGAAAGAATTCCTGCAAGGCGAATTGTTTTTTTGGGGGGATGGAGATGAGTTGAGGATAAAGGGGCAAGGGGGCTTACTTCGCTCGATAGGAAGAGGCTCCCCTATCGTAAAGAGGCTCGCACTTCCACACCACTCTCGAACTCCCCCAACCAACTAGCAGGAACGCCCTCCCAATCCATCCACATGGGCAATCGAAGCCACCGAACCATGCGTCATCTTTCCCATTCTTCCGAGTGAACTTCCCCAAGACCAACTGCCCCACCAATAAAAAAGCTCTCCATGTGGCCACAAATGACCATACGGAGAGCGTACTTTCATCCACCAATAAAAAGTTTTTGAAAAGGGGATGGGGGT
>JAWXUA010000152.1:0-6628 GCA_044433065.1 Pseudomonadota bacterium | reverse complement strand
GGCTGGGGTCTGGGGAAAGACACTTTTTCAAAAGTTTCCTTCCCCAGACCCCAGCGTATCCACATATAAAACTATTCGCGAACTTGGCCAGTACCAAAGACAACAAACTTAGTTGTGGTCAACTCTTCGACACCCATGGCGCCGTAGGAGTGGAGCTTTGAGGTACAAATGCCGATTTCAGCACCGAGCCCGAGCTGTCCACCGTCATTGAAACGGGTTGAGGCATTGACCGCGACCATGGAAGCGTCTGCTTCGCGCATGAAGCGCATGGCGTTGAGGTGATTTTGGGTGCAAATAATTTCGCTGTGGTTAGAGCCGTATTGGGCGATATAGTCGAGGGCTTCATCCATGCTTTCAACCACTTGCACGAGCAAAATGAGGTCATGGTATTCTGTACCGCGATCATCGGGGCCTATGGCAGTGGCGTAGGGGGCCAGTAGGGGGAGGGACTTTTCGCATGCGCGGAAGGTGACGCCAGCTTTGCCGAGCTTGTCAGCAACTTGTGGCAAAAAGGCTTCGGCTTCGCTTGCGTTTACGAGAAGGCCTTCAAGGGCATTGCAAACACCAGGGCGCTGTACTTTGCCATTATAAATAATCTCAAGGGCTTGCGAAAGGTCTGCACCTTGGTCAATGTAGGCATGGCACACACCTTTGTAATGCTTGAGTACAGGCATGCGTGCTTGCTCCACAACGGCGCGGATGAGGCGTTCACCGCCACGTGGGATGATGACATCAATGCAGTCGTCAAGGTGGCACAAGTGGGTTACGGCTTCACGATCGGTGAAGGGGACCACTTGCACGGCGTGGGCTGGGAGTTCAGCCTTGGTCAAGGCTTCGTGGATGAGGGCGGCAAGGGCTATATTGGAATGAATGGCTTCTGAACCACCGCGCAAAATCACAGCATTGCCAGCCTTGAGGCACAGAATGGCCGAGTCAATGGTCACGTTGGGACGCGATTCATAAATCATGGCAATGACGCCAAGGGGGATGCGCATTTTGCCCACAAGCAGGCCGTTGGGGCGCTGCCATTGGCGCTCTATGGCACCAATAGGATCTGCGAGTCCGGCAACATGGCGACATGCGTCAGCCATTTCGCACATGGTCTTGTGGGTGAGGCGCAATCGGTCTTGGCGCGGAGCATCCATGCCAGCATCTGCTGCGGCTTGCATGTCTTTGGCATTAGCGGCCATAATGTTGTCTTCGCGCTCCATGAGTAGAGTCGCAAGATGCTCGAGCATAGCGACCTTAGCTGCGGCTGGGGCTGCGGCTAATTGGCGAGCAGCGACTTTGGCGTTGTGCCCAATGTGTGCTATGGCTTGTGCAATATTGTGTACAGAGTTCATGATCTATCCTTATAATGTGGTGCGATTTATGATATTTTAGGGCAGAAGATGCTGCGTTATACACGAGCAACCTTGTGGTTGATATATATTATCAAATGTTTTCAAAGTGATAGCAGTATGACATACAAGCAAAAGCAGCTCAGCATACATGGTGCTACGACTTGTTGACTATGACTGTTTTGGACGCACTTTGCAAGTGTGTTACTTTTCGCTTTTTTTACGTTTTCCTTTTGACATTTCTGTTAAAAGGACTTACAAATGTGTGTCGGCAATTTAGTATATCGCATTTTAATGAGCAAAACAAGCTCGTATTTTATAAAGGAGCCTTCTCATGGCTAAACAAGTCCCAGGTTCGCACGCTCAAGAAGTTTTTGGCAGTGCACCTCCAGACATCACTAGCAATCAATTACTTGGTGCTTTACAGGGCGAAGTAAATAGCGCCGCATCACCACTTTTACAATTTATAATTGATAATGTTCGCTATATTACGGGCGGCATTGCTGTTTTGATTGTGGCTATTTTGATTTCCGCAGGCTGGCGTTGGTACGATACAAATGTCACGGAAACAGCACAGCATGAACTCGGCATCATTCTGGTATCCAAGGCTGGTGCAGATCGCTTAGCAGCTTTGGAAAGCTTTGTGACAACAGCACCATCTTCTGTGCAAGACGGTGTATACCTTGAAATCGCTACCAATGCCCTCGCTCTTGGTGATTATGCTAAGGCAAGTGCCGCATATGCCAAGATTGTAAATGTAGATGGCATGCAGGTTGTGGCCACTGTGGCACAAAGTTCTGCTTTGCTTGCGGATGGTAAAGCCGCAGAAGCTGTGAGCCTTTTGGATGCATTAGAAAATACTGCACCAGAAACTGACCGTAGCTTCGTGCGCACCCATTTGGTTCTGGCCGCTGAAGCAGCTGGCGATTTACAAAAAGCCTTGACTACATGCGAGCGCATGCTTGTTGCCGCAGCGACGCCTTCCGGTGCAGATTTGTGGGATGCAAGCTTTTTGCGCTTTAAAATTGATTCGCTCAAGGCACAGATGAAGGCATAAGCCTTTTGCTTGTATGTCAATACGAAGAGTATCTTTGTATCCATATACTTTTACTGGTTTACATAACCATTATTGCGGAAAGTCCGCAGGAGACTGAAAAATGTCACATCCTCTGCTGGCCAATAGCCCCAATGAGCGGCACTTGCTTCTTGGCAATGAAGCCATTGTGCGTGGCGCTCTTGAAGCAGGCATCAATGTGGTGACCTGCTACCCTGGTACGCCTTCCTCTGAAGTTCCTGATACGTTTCGTCGTATTGGTAGCCAAGGCAAGTTCCGTCTTGAATATTCTGTGAATGAAAAAGTTGCCATGGAAGTCGCTGCAGGTTCTGCTCTCGCAGGTGCCATGACCTTGGTGACCATGAAGCACGTTGGCGTCAACGTGGCGGCTGACCCACTTTTGACCATGACCTATACTGGCGTTGCTGGTGGCTTGGTTCTTTTGTCCGCTGATGACCCAGACTGCCATTCGAGCCAAAATGAGCAAGATAATCGCTACTTTGCGCGCCTTGCTGGCATGCCTTGCTTTGAACCAGCTTCAGCACAAGAAGCCAAAGATATGACGCGCGATGCCTTGCTCTTGGCACGTCAATTAGAACAGCCTGTGCTCTTGCGTACGACAACACGCGTCAACCATTTGCGTGGCAGCGTGAACTTTGGTGAGCTTCCAGAGCCTGCCGAAATTATTGAATTTAATCGAAATCCTATGCGCCACGTGCCAGTACCTGCTGTTGCTCGTGGTCGCCATAAAGCACAGGTTGCCAACCTTGCTAAAGCCGCTGAATACGCTGCAAGCTGCCAATATAACACGATTACTGGTGATAGCAAAATCGGTGTTATTGCATCCGGCATCAGCCGCGCCTATCTTGCCGACGCATTGCACGGCAACGGCTGGACCAACGACGTCAAAGTCTTGGACCTTGGCGTGACGTGGCCTTTATCTGAAACCATGATGGTTGACTTCTTATCTGGCTGTGAAAAAGTTCTGGTACTTGAAGAGCTTGAGCCACTGCTTGAAAAGGAAGTTCGCACATTGGTGCAAAAGCTTGGTTTACCAGTAGAAGTTCATGGCAAGAGCGATACGTTGACGGTCTTCAGTGAATATTCCACACGTATCGTCGCTAAGGCTTTGCGGAGCTTCTTGGGCCATGAGCAGGCTTCTGCTTGTGGTGCTGGTGCTTCACAATGTGGTGCAAAAAAGTGCGGTGCATCTGCTTCCGAACCTTTGCCTATGCGTCCACCAAACCTGTGCCCTGGTTGCTCGCACCGCTCTGTGTACTATGCGGTCCGCAAGACTTTTGGTGATGATGCCTATTATTCCAGTGATATCGGCTGCTATACCTTGGGTCTTTTGCCACCGCTTCGCATGGCAGACTTCCTGTTCTGCATGGGTTCCTCCATCTCTGCAGGTTCTGGTTTTGCCTCGGCATCCAAGCGTCAAGTCATCTCCTTCATCGGCGATTCAACCTTCTTCCACTCTGGTATCACTGGCCTTGTCAATGCCTTATTCAACAAGCATGACGTCATCATCATGATTTTGGATAACGGCACAACAGCTATGACGGGCCACCAGCCTAACCCAGGTGTGGACGCCAATGTGCTTGGTGACGACTGTCAACATCTTGATATCGAAGCCATTGTGCGCGGTTGTGGTGTAACCCAGCTTGCTAAGGTTGCTGCTTATAATGTGAAAGCTGTGACCAAAGCCCTTGAAGAAATGCGTGAACTTTCTGGTGTGCGTGTTATCATCGCTGAAGAACCTTGTGTCTTATACGCGCGCCGCACCTTGAAGAAACCTATGCGCCAAGTTGCGTATGTGGCTGAGCAGGGCCCAGAGGTTGAAACCTGTCTTGCTGAGCTCGCTTGTCCTGCTTTTTATCGTGAAAATGGTGACATTGCCATTGATGAAGGTATGTGCACAGGCTGCATGGTTTGCTTACAAGTCACCAAAAAGATTAAAGCTCGCAAGAGAGGTGCCTAATGGACCGCATTCGTATTTATATGACTGGCGTTGGTGGTCAAGGTACCTTGACTGCAACGACCTTATTGGCACGCACTGCTTTGGATGCTGGCATTGAAGTTGTGGCTGGGGAAATCCATGGCATGGCACAACGCGGTGGCGTTGTGGAGTCCACGGTTTTGCTTGGTGGCTGGAAAAGCCCCAAAATCAGCCATGCCGAAGCAGACATCATGCTCGGCTTTGAACCGTTGGAAACCTTGCGTGGTCTTTCCTACCTCGCCAAGGGTGGCAAAGTCTTGAGTAATACAGAAATTTTGCCTCCCATCGGCGTGTCCATGGGGCGTGAAAGCTATCCAGAAATGGAAACTATTCGTGAGAAAGTTGCCGCGCGTGCTTCTGATGCGTGGTATTTGCCTTGCCGTACTCTTGGCCTTGAAGCAGGCTCCGCCCAAAGCGGCAATAGCGTGCTTCTTGGTGCTGTGTGCGCAAGTGGTTTACTGCCTTTTGGTGTGGATGCTTTGAATGCCGCAATTAAGCGCTACCTCGCTCCAAAGCTTGTGGAGATGAATTTGCGAGCCGTGGAGTTGGGGGTAGAAGCCTTTCAAAAAGCGAAGTAATGTATGGGCGACCTAACAGCAATAAGTGCGCATTTACAACATTATCTCGATACCTTACATCGTATCGTGATGGGCATGGGACCACAGCGTCCTTTTCATTCGACGCTGAAATCCCTCTTACAAACTTTAGCAGAAAACCATAATTTTCTGCGTCCGCATATTGTCATTTTTGACCCTGAAACCCGCACTTTGAAGCTCAGCTTAACAGGAACACCAGCTAAAGCTGGTCACGCTGAATATGA
Source organism: Pseudomonadota bacterium (assembly GCA_044433065.1). Lineage (GTDB taxonomy): Bacteria > Desulfobacterota > Desulfovibrionia > Desulfovibrionales > Desulfovibrionaceae > Nitratidesulfovibrio. Next base: position 1,415 of record JAWXUA010000152.1, on the reverse strand, counting down.
GCCAGGTGTTGGTGTTACTGGTCAGGTTTTTGCTACGGGCAAGCCAGTCATCGTTGAAAGAATGCAAGGTCACCCCCTCTTTTTGAACCTTCTTTTTGACCGTTCTGAAGATGAGCTTGAAAATCTTGCCTTTATCTGTGTGCCGATTTTAGGTTCTGGCGATGATCCAAGCGACGGTAGCGAAGTTATCGGTACCTTGAGCGTTGACACGCCTACAGCACCACCCGAAGAACTCGAAAGTCATTTGCGCTTTTTACAGGTTGTAGCTGGTGTTATTGCTAATCATGCCGCATACTTGCAGGAAGAGCTTGCACGTCAGAAGCATTTGATGTCGCAAGGCTTCATCAGCAGTGACGGCACAGAGTCCAACAGTAATAGCCCTGATATTGTGGTTGCATCCAAGGCCATGCGTCTTGTTTTATCGCAAGCTGCGCAAGTTGGTCCAAGTCGCGCTACGGCCTTGCTCCGTGGTGAAGCAGGTGTAGGCAAAGAACTCTTTGCTGAAGCCATTCACCGCGCAAGCCCACGGCGCGACATGCCGCTCATCCGTTTCAACTGTGCATCCATGCCACCTGAAATGGTCGAGAGTGAACTTTTTGGTTATCAGAAGGGCGCCTTTGTTGGTGCAGCCCAGACTAAAAAGGGCCTCTTTGAGCTGGCCTATAAGGGAACACTGTTCCTTGATGAAGTAAGCGATCTCAGCCTTTCTGCGCAGGCCAAAGTCTTGCAAGCCATTCAGGAGCAAGAAATCCAGCGCCAAGGTAGTGAACAGCCTGTGCACGTAGACGTACGTCTCATTTGCGCCACCAGTCATCCACTCAAGGAATTGGTGGAAGAAGGCATTTTCCGCGAAGATCTTTATTATCGTATCAACGTTTTCCCTCTCTTCATTCCGCCACTGCGTGAGCGTCGTGAGGATATTGTACCTATCGCAGAGCATTTCTTGCGTCAGTACAACACTGAATACAATAAAGATATCAAGCGGATATCCACTCCAGCCATTGACCTGCTCAACCAGTATCACTGGCCTGGAAACGTTCGTGAGCTGAAAAGCTGTATCGAGCGTGCCGTCATTGTGTGTGATGAGCAGGTTATCCGTACCTATAACTTGCCACCATCGCTCCAGACTGCTGAAAGTAGCTCCACCGACAGCAATCTCTCTTTCTGCGAAGCTGTGGCGACCTTTGAGCAAGAGCTTCTCGTGGATGCACTGAAAAAAGCCCGTGGCAATATGCTACAGGCCGCCCGTGATCTGCGCGTGAGTTACCGTATTGTAAACTACAAAGTTAAAAAATACGGTTTCGACACCAAGAAGTTCTCTGTCACCAAAGCCCGCGGTATGAAGTAAGTTTAACGCGATAGTTTTTTTTCTGGGGGAAGGGGAAACTTTCTGAAGAAAGTTTCCCCTTCCCCCA
>JAWXUA010000151.1:0-6637 GCA_044433065.1 Pseudomonadota bacterium | reverse complement strand
GGTCTGGGGGGAGGGAAACTTTTTTCAAAAAGTGTCCCTCCCCCCAGTAACTATCTCAACAAATCCTACTTTCCATCAATGCCGACGATTTCGATACTGACGGGCGTGTTGAAGACTTTTTTCATATGCTTTTGCATATTGTAGACGGCGTCGAGTTCTACGGGCGTTGCGCTTTCGCTAGCGATGGTGAGGACGATATCGTCGTTTATGGCGATAAAGTCGGCATCGTATACTTGCTGACCGTGCAGGCGATCGAGGTTTTCTGCGAGGGCGAGGAAGAGCGAGTACATGCGCAGGTTTGCTCGGAGGGTTGGCTCACATGAGGCAACAGCTTCGTACTTTTTGCTAGGTCGCTTACTGTGAAACTGGGTGAGCAGGGCGATGAACGAGACTTCCTCTTCGTTGAAACCGAGGAGCTCGGCATTGCGAATGAGATAGGCGCTGTGCTCGGCATGGTGGGCATAGGCGATGAAAATGCCGATGTCGTGGAGGAGCGCGGCGTAATAGAGAAGTTCACGGAGGCTGTGGTGCAGAGGGATGAGGCCACAGTCCACGGCAGAATCGTGCATGTGCAGGGCGAGGCGTGCTGTGTGACGGGCGTGCCGCTCTTCAAAGTTGCACCGGTGTGCGAGCTGAAGGATGCTCATTTCGCGCACAGAGTGGATGGGGCCAGAGGGTCCGGTGGGGCCATGGCCTTTGCGGAGCATGTAGTCCATGAGCATGCCGTCTTGCAGATTGCGTTGGCTGACAATCATGGAGGAGAGATTAAGGTCTTCGAGAATGGTGAGGAGGATGGCTGCACCAGCGACGAGAACTTCGGCGCGCCGCTCGCTGACACTGGGGAGCGCGAGGCGTTCTTCAGCTGTGAGGCCGCAAATATATTTGGTGGCTTGGCGCAGGGCGTCAAGGGTGAGGGTATTTTGCTCTGGGGTGGGGGCGACACCGTGTTGTAAGCGGTGAGCGATGCTGTGCAGGGTGAGGGCTGTGCCAGAACTGCCAACTACTTCAGCGATATCGAATTGCTGTACGCGTTGGATATCGTAGCCAGCTTTATTGCGCACATATTGGCAGATTTTGGCAAAGAGTTCGGGCGAGACTGCACCAGTGTGGCCCACGAGAAAGCGGTTGGTGAGACGCACGCAACCAAGCTTGAGGGAATCAAGATTGTCGTAGTCGTCGGAGTTGGCGACCACAAGCTCCGTACTGCCGCCACCAATATCGATGTAGAGACGCTTGGCAAGGGAGTGCGGTAGACCACCTGAGACACCAAGATAGATGAGGCGTGCTTCTTCACGACCAGAAATGACGGATAGATTGAGCCCTGTGAGGGCGCGCACACGGACCAAAAATTCTTTGGCATTGCCAGCGTCACGGGCTGCCGCTGTGGCCATGGCCACAACTTCATGAGCGCCATAGGTCTTGCACATGCCAGCAAAGGCTTGGAGCACCACAAGGGTGCGTTGCATGGCGTCTTCTTGCAAAAGCTTTTTTTGGAAAGCATTTTCGCCAAGGCGTACCATGTGTTTGACGCGGTTGAGGACGGCATAGCTACCACTTGGCAAGAGGCGCACGATGAGAAGGCGCGCAGAATTACTGCCAAGGTCGATGAGGCCAATGACTTTACCACTATCATTAATACCAAGGCCGTGCGAGCTGGCGGCAGGCATACTGTAGCCTGTAATCATGCTAGATAAGGACGGCACCTTAGGGAAGTTGGTGATGGTGACGTTGCTTTCTTGATTTTGGCTGTCTGTTTTTTTAGGGGCCATGCTTGCCTGTCCTTTGGAAAATGTCATTTCTTCGGCACTGAGTGCTTTGGTGTTTTCTTTTGTAACGCATTTTTGCGCTACAGTATTTTCAAGCTTGCGGCGCAAGGAACAACGTTTTTTACATTGGTTACATGCACCACGTTTTTTATAGGCGCAGCCCATATTCTTTTCCTTACCATTAGGGTATGTCTGCAAACTACAAGATAAAGTTCTCCCCTTCATGCGCCGCGAATTGCATTCAAGGACATGTATTCCCTTCGCAACTAAAAAGTTTAGGAAGGGATGGGGGCCTGTAAGATAGGCGGGAAGGGAGCCCCTTTAAAAAGAGTATCCCTTCCCCCAGCTTAACGACAACACCTAAAAATTATGCCTTAAGACAACGCTTCATCATCATTTGCTGTGCATTGATGGCGGCTTCACCCTTGGTAGGGCGACGGCGCGTATACGATCCATCTTCATGAAGGAAGTAGGATTTGGTATTGTCATTCATATGCGGCAAAAGGATGGAGTTGGTCACATGGTCGCGCAATTTTTCCGACAGAATGGGGACCAAGACTTCAATGCGGCTATCAAGGTTGCGCGGCATAAGGTCCGCACTGCCGATATAGATGCTAGGATTACCGTTCTTATGGAAATAGTAGATGCGAGGGTGTTCAAGGAAGCGGCCCACAAGGGACGTGACTTCGATATTTTCGCTGATACCCGGAATTTCAGGGCGTAAGCAACAAACACCGCGCACTTGGATGCGTACTTTTACACCAGTCATGGACGCATAATACAGCGCTTGGATGCAATCCTTGTCTACAAGCTGATTACATTTGATAATGATAAGACCATTGCCATACTTTTTGTGGCTCGCGATTTCAGCGTGAACATGCTTAATCAGGTTTTTGCGCACACCGTGGGGCGATACTAAAAGCTGGCGGTACTTTTCCATTTCTGCGTAGCCAGTCATAGTATTAAAAAGTTCGCTCACGTCGGAGCAAATTTCTTTGTGGGCTGTAATCAGGCCCATGTCGGTGTAGATTTTAGCAGTAGCACCGTTATAATTGCCTGTGCCGATGTGCACGTAGCGGCGCACACCTTGGGTTTCGCGGCGCACCACAAGGCAAAGCTTGGCATGGATTTTCATGCCGGGCATGCCGTATACAACGTGCACGCCAGCTTTTTCCATTTCTTCAGCCCACGTGATATTGCGCTCTTCGTCAAAGCGAGCCTTGAGTTCTACCACAGCTGTGACCTGCTTGCCCATGCGGCGCGCGTCAATCAAAGCATCAACAATGGGTGACGAACTGCCAGCACGGTACAGGGTTTGCTTAATGGCAATGACACCGGGGTCCTTGCTTGAGCGGCGGATAAATTCTTGCACAGGCATGAAGCTATCGTATGGGTGGAAGAGCAGGACATCTTTTTCGCTAATGTGGTCATACATTTGGCAGTCGCTGTCTTCGCGGAAGACTGGGTGGGTGCGCGGCGAAAGGGCTTCGTCTTTCAAGCCCGATCTATCAAGGCCATAGAGAGCCATCATTTCGGAGAAGGCCATGGGGCCCTTGATGCGATAGACTTGGAAAGGTCGTAATTGCAAAAGTTCAATGAGGAATTGGCGCAAGTCAATGGGTGTATCTTGAGACACTTCAAGGCGCACAACAGCACCGAAACGACGTTGATCCACAAGGCCACGCACAGCTTCGAGCAAGTCATCGGCTTCATCTTCTTCGATTTCAATATCCGTATTCCGTGTGATGCGGAAAAGACCTGTGGAAACAATTTCGTGGCCAGTGAAGAAGGTGTGCAGATGCTTCTGGATGAGGTCCTCAAGCAAGACAATATCGTTGTCGCGGGGATTGGCGGAGAAGCCAAGCGTGGCATAGGTTTTGGCGTCCTTGGTCCGCGGTGTAAAGACAAAGCGGCCCCAACGGTTCGGGCACTTCAATCGAGCATAGCGTGTAATGCCGTGCTTATCGCGCAGTTGCACGATGAAATTGATGCTAAGATTAGAAATGACGGGCAGTGGGTGGCTTGGGTCAATGGCTTGTGGCGTCAACGCTGGATAAATTTCATCTATAAAATATTGGTCAAGGAAGCGTTTCTGCTTATCCGACAAGTCATTATACCGCACAATACGCACGCCACGGTCATTCAATTGGCGTGAAAGTTTGCGGTTCCAATGGGCTTGAGCAAGGGCTACAAGGTGCAAGGTTTGGCGTCGGATTTCTGCTAATTGCCTTGCTGGTGGGATTTTATCCGGTGCTGTGGAGGCAACGCCGTTACTATATTGGCGCAAGATATTGGCAACGCGCACCATGAAAAATTCATCTAAATTATTATAAAAAATGCTGATGAACTTTAATTGTTCCAAAAGAGGCGTCTTAGGCTCAAGAGCTTCTTGCAAAACCTTGGCATTGAACTGAATCCAGTTGATATCGCGGTTGAAGAAAAGACTTGAGCACGACAATTCTTCAATTTGTTCTGGGGTGCAGTGGGATGTCATATCATCGTGTCGGAGGCTTGGGGTGTCGGTTGCCTTGGCGGTGACAGAGCCATCAACTTGGGCTTCTGCTGCACTTTCAAGGGCATCTTCTTCCTGTTCGTGGCTACTGCTTAAGGCAATATCGTCAAAATTTTCTGCTTCAGTCATTGGGGCTTCGCTTGGGCAATCTGTATTTGAGTTTCGCATCGTTGTCTCGCTTATAAAAAGATGTTCCATATACTCTGACCACGCTTTGCTATAGAAATAGCAAGTGACACCCTAACAAGATTGCCAGCGAGGTATTCTACTAGCCATGTGGACTTATGAGGAAACTTTTGGGCACGTATATCGGACTCTTAATGCAGAATAGTGAATTTTTTGTGTTTTTTATGTTACAGCGGCCGTTAGGTATATTTTTTTCATCCTAGCGTACTTTGTCAAACCCATCAAGTTTTGTGGATTGCGGAAAATATGAGGCACATATGGCAAAGAGCGCTTATATAATGATAAAAAACACCGCACTCCTTAAAGCAGTGCGGTGTTAAGGGTGTAGGCATGGGGGCTACACAAATCTGCGTCTACTAACGACGTTTATTTCTGCACGTCGGACAAATTACCCAGCGACTTACCAGCAGAAAAAGCTTTGGCTAAGAAATCGCCAACAGCATAATATTCTTTGGCTGCTGGGGCAAAAATCACGGGATCAATTTTTGTGATATCGGGTCGACCAGCATCATCGAAACAATGGTCAGCAACTTTCACATCCATGATTTCGCCAATAAACTGGGTGTGTACGCCAAGCTCCACAGTCTGCAACAGCTTCAGTTCCACAACCATGGGGAATTCACCAACATATGGCGCGTCCACGTGTTCACCAGCTACAGCCGTCAAGCCAAGCTTAGCAAACTTATCTTCGTCTTTACCAGAAAAGATGCCTGTATAGTCAGCGTGGCGTACAAAGCCGCGCGAAGGAACGTTGATGGTGAAGGCGCCACGCTCCAGAATGGAGTTGTAGGTCCAGCGGGACTTACGCAAAGAAACGGTGAGGCATGGTGGCTGTGATGAACAAATACCTGCCCATGCAGCAGCCATGATATTGGCTTTACCTTGCTCATCATAGGAGCCAACAAGAAAAAGCGGCGTTGGGACAACAAGAGGGCGTGCGCCCAAGGAACGAAGCATGAATGCCTCCTAAACTATATGTGCACAGAGATTGATACAGCGAAAATAAAAACATAGCGAGAAACGACAAATTTGTAAAGCAAATGAGAGTCCGTGGACAAAGTTGTAAGCTCATTTGCCAAAAATGCAAGTGTATGCTTGCGTGTGGGGGAACTTTCTGATAGCGCAAGAGCTGTGCAAGAAGATATTTGTGTGACGTTTTTGTCGAAGTATGGTTTTATGACTTTTTATTACGTGTTTTGCAAAGCCCTATAAGGCGAGCAAAGTTCGAAAACGTGACGGTCATAAAAGTATGCTGGGGTCGTACAAATAGGCATTTGTGAGGAATACATATGAGCATGGCGCAATGGAGTGTCATGCGAATATGGTGTACACAGAATATTTCAAAGGATTGGAATCATGAAAAAGTCTTTCTTGACCTTGGCTGTTATGGGCTTGGCTTTGGCATTCACCACTGCAGCATCTGCCGCTGAAAAAGCATTCATCAACGGTATCGACGCAAACTACCCACCTTTTGCCTACGTTGACAACAACGGCAAGGCAGCTGGCTTCGACGTTGAATCCATGGACTGGATTGCAAACAAGATGGGCTTCACCATCGAGCACAAGCCAATGGATTGGGACGGCATCATTCCTAGCCTTTTGGCAAACAAGATCGACATGGTTTGCTCTGGCATGTCCGTAACCCCTGAGCGCGCTGCTCAAGTTACCTTCTCCGACGCATACTGGAAGGTCGCTCGCGTTTTCGTTGCGAAGCAAGACTCTGGCTTGACCCCAGAAGCTATCGTTGCTGGCGGCAAGCGTCTTGGCGTACAACGCGGTACCAGCGAAGCTGACTACCTCGAAAAGCAAAAGACCGACGCTGGTTGGGATTACGACTTGCGCTTCTATGACTCCGCTCCAATGGCTATCGAAGACCTCATGAATGGCCGTATCGACGCAGCTTGCATGGACTCCCTCCCAGCTAACGACGCTGCAAGCAAAAAGCCTGTTGCTATCGTTGGTCTTGCTAGCGATGAAGAAGACGACTTCGCAGTTGCTACCCGTAACGAAGATGCAGAACTCCGTCAGCTCATCAACGAAGGCTACAAGCTCCTCATGGCTGACCCTAAGTGGGAAGAGCTTAAGGACAAGTACGTCCGTAAGTAGTCGGTTGTTTAGATTTTAATTTTGCTGGGGGGAGGGAGAAAACTTTTGAAAAAGTTTTCTCCCTCCC
>JAWXUA010000150.1:0-6719 GCA_044433065.1 Pseudomonadota bacterium | reverse complement strand
GACCCCCATCCCCTTACCCAAAAACTTTTTATTTGTGGATGGGCACTCATTACTTCGTATGAAAATCGCGGCCACATGAGAGCTATGAAGTTTGTGGCTTCGTATGAAGGGCGGTTAGCTCGACGTTTTTTAGGGATAGTTGGGGGAGACTAAGGGCAAAGTTGAGGCGAGTAGAGAATGTTTCACGGGAAACATTTGTTGATGGAATGGGTACGATGGAGAAGAGGATACGGCCATGGACGCCATCAGTTTTATAGCAGAACAGCGCATTTGCGAGGCAGAAAAGAAAGGGGATTTTAAGAATATTCCCGGTCATGGCAAGCCTTTGCATTTGGAAGATGATTCGCATATTCCGCCAGAACTGCGCATGGCCTTTAAAATCATGAAGAATGCGGGCTATGTTCCGCCAGAAGTTGAGGATCGTAAGGAAATCCAGACTATTGTGGATTTGCTTGATAATACGAGCGATGAGCAAGAAAAGTTGCGCCAGATGCGTAAACTTGATGTGGTTATGAAACGCGTTGCAAGCCGCCGTGGTTCAGCTCTGGCTTTTGATGAGGATGATCCGTACTATCAGAGCATTGTGGATAGGATAAGTGTGGCCAAAAGAAGCTAAGCTTTCCCCTGCATTCCTAGCGTACCTCTAAAATTTTTCCAAAACATGCACGTATTCCGTCCCAAGACCAAAGCTCTCCAACAAGAGTACTATCATATACTATAGCAAAAACCGCTAGGGGCTCGAAGAGCGCCTAGCGGTTTTTGCGTAAAAGGGTTCAAAGGGCCTAAGCCCCCCTTTTTAAAGGCAGGGTCAAGGGGCGGTGTCCCTTGTCTTAAAACTAAGCTTTCCTCAAAACAGCCCCATAAAAGAATTCGTTAGAAGGGTCTTCAAGAGGTGTTTCGTATTCGCGAACGAGAACAGCGTCAGGGTGAAGGGCTAGAAGCCGTTCAATTTGATGCTGATTTTCGTTGAGATTGCGCGTGCAAGTTATATAGACCAGATAGCCACCCACAGGCAGTCGTGCCCATGAGGTGTCGAGGATGCGCTGTTGGGTTTTGACAAGCCCTTCGATTTGCTCTTCGGTGCGACGCAATTTGATGTCTGGGCGACGGGAGAGCGTGCCAAGACCGGAACATGGCGCATCAATAAGGATGGTTTGGGGCGCAAATTGTAGGGCTTGGCTTGTGACTTCGGCTGGCGCACGGAAAACGAAGTGGGGTTGCTGAAGGCAGAGGCGGAGAAAATCCTTTTGCAGACCGCGAAGACGTGGGTTGCTTACATCACTGGCGGCGATGACGTCGACTCCTGCTTCCATAAGTGCAGCTGTTTTGCCTCCACGACCACAGCAACAATCCCAGATAGGCGATGGCCATGCGTGTGGTTCAAGGGCAAGAAGAACGCCTTGGGACGCACCGCTTTGACGGGAAAGAAGGCCCTTTTTCTGGAGTCCGTCCACGTGCAAAGGCATGGCACCTCGGGCGAACATGAGGCCATATTGGCCTACAGGGCGCACCAAATCGGCAATGCCAAGCTCATCAATGCGTGCCTGAATGGCCTCTTGGGTGAGGGCTACGTAGGACTGGTCTTGAGGGGCAGTGCTTGCTTCGCTTTCTTCTGTATCAGGAGAGACTTCATTGATTGAACTAGACGCTTCGGCTTCATCGTCGAGCAAGGCAGAGTGCCGAGCACTTTCATGTTCATCTTGTGACATGGTATAGGCCACGTCGAGAAGCAAGTCTTCGCGCACAGCGTCCACGTTGAAGCGCGAGGCATTGAGACGCACAGCCGAAGCTGGGTGAGAACATGAAGCTTTCAATAAGTTTTCGGTAAGCTCTTCACCGTAGGACGTGAGCCAAAGGTCCACGAGCCATGGTGGCGTGGAATATTGGATGACGAGGCGCGATGGGAGTTCTGGCAAGGCGGATGCGTAAAAAGCTTCTGGCGTAAGGCCATCTTTTTCGTTGGCTTCTTGTTGGCGCACAAGATTTCGCAAGACCGCATTAGCGAGTTTGGAGAAACCGTCACCAAAACTTTTGCGGATACAGGTCACAGCCCAGTCAACGGAAGCGTACACAGGAATACGGTCAAGAGACGTAATTTCGTACGCGGCAAGGCCTAAAATGGCCAAAACGTCCGTAGGTACCTTGGAAGGTGTCTTTAAAAATTGGCGTATAAGCCACGAATTTCGAATTTCCGATCTGCAGTATCCGTAGACAAGTTCCGTGCAAAGGGAGGCATCCTGACGCGAAATGGAGCCTTTGCTCAAAGCCTCGTCAAGAGCAGCCTGTAAATCGGCACCATCGCGGATGATAGAGCGCAAAACACCGAGGGCAAGAGCGCGGGCTGGTGGTGCGTCTTTGACTACACGGCGAGTGTATGGGCGTGCCATGCCGTCGAGGTCTTTGAGCGCATCAAAACCTTCAGGAATGGAGAGTGTTACCATCACAGGGGCAGGCTTTTTATTTTGGCCTTGCTGTGGTGCGCTGGGCTTAGTAGTAGGTGTAACGTTGGTGGTACTAAGCTTTTCCGCTGGCATGTCAGCAGTATCAAATTCTGGTGTTGCAGGACGTGTAGGCTTTTTGGGCTTAGGTCCATATTTCTTGCCACCAGATTTTGCACCAGACTTCGCACTGGGCTTGGAACCAGATTTGGAACCATTTTTTTTAGCAGAAGTACCAGAAGCACTAGAAGACTCGGAGGACTCAAGAGGAGTCTTTCTTTTAAGGTAAGGCATGATTTTGTTCATAGTATGCTCACAGGAAAAAGGGGAAGGTCATGATTGACCGAAAAATAAAATTTGCGAGTGTTTTTTCCCCATGCGCCGTGAATGGGCGTAAAAAACGTTATTTTCATCGCTATAAGAACGTTTTGAAAGAGGGAGTGGGTTTGGAGGATGGAGAAAACTTTTTCAACAGTTTTCTCCATTCCCCAGAAAAAACAAGGTAACTATCGTAAAAAGTGCTGTAATGCCGCTTCCATGCGCTCTAAAGAAACAGTGGTGTCCATGCATGGGCCATTGGGTCTGTCATTGAGGACACCATAGACAAAGATGGGATCGGTGTCTTGGATACCGCTAGCAAGGTCACGCTCACAGGCCACAGCAAGGATGAGCTTGGGCCGCTCCTTGACCACAATGCGACGCGCAATGGTGCCACCCGTGGCCACAGCAAGCTTCACACCGTATTGATCGCGGAGGACAAGTAGACCTGCAAGGGGACATTTTCCACAGCGTTGGCAGAGGTTTACGTCGTAGGTTAAGCGTATAGGGCATGCGCTTGCCTGAATGCAGTGGGGCAGTAAAATCAAGACATTTTGTGGTGAAAAGGCGTTGGCGTGGTGAAAAATCAGCTCATTATTGACCTTGATGAATGAGTGGCGCACGTCCTTTTTGTCATAGCCGAAAGCACGGCCAAGTAACTCCATGAGCGGCAAAAAGAATTTGATGGTCAGGGCGCGGATACGGTCAGAGCCAAGAGCCGCCTTGCCCGTATACACATGCAAAACAACACCCAGTGCCGCCCAAGTAATGACGCCGATACACGCGGCTAGCAGAGCTCCTGTCACCATGGGAACCCAGATATGCATATTGCCAAGGCCAATAAAGGAAATGGCCCAACCAAGGAATAACATAAGGCTCAGGGCCAAAGCTGTAACCGTCATGAGGCCAATGAAAAGCCGCTTACGGCCACCTTGGTATTCATGACGTGGCAAGGAAAAGGGATTTTTCGTCAAAATATTCTTAGATGGAGAATGTTTCTTCAAAGCTTTCCTATGGGCATGCTTTTTTACAAAGAAGTATTGTTTTGCGCGTGGTTAGCATAAAAATAGCTGGTTTACGCATCACCAGAAGCCATGCCCACGGCTTCGCCTTCGGCAAGACCTTTGGCAATGGGAGCCACGTAGCCATTCCAGAATGCTTTGGCATCCATAGGCTTTTTGTCGGCAGGGCGGATGCTGGTGACCAAGTACATTTTGTCCGCGCACGCAAAGGCTAATGCATCATCCACAAGGCCCATGAGGGTTCCTGTGGCAACGCTATTTTCAGGAATGTCATTAATAATAGGACCAATTTTACCCACACCGATGGTCACTTTCATAGGCTTGCGACCTTTGAGCGTCAGCGTGAAATACGGTGCTGGCCAAGGTGTAACACCGCGAATTTGTGCGTGAACTTCGATGGCGTTACGGCTCCAGTCAATCAAGCCATCGGCCTTAGTTAGCTTGGCTGCATAGGTGACGCGCTCTTCATCCTGTGGCATGGCACGAGCTGTGCCAGCTGCCATTTGGCCCAATGTTTCGATGAGCAGGCGACCACCAAGTTCGGCAAGTTCATCATGCAAAATTGCCGATGTATCATCAATACCGATAGCTAAGGCCTTTTGCTTGAGCATAGGACCGGCATCCAAAGCTTTGACCACTTCCATGATGGTGACGCCTGTTACAGGATCACCATTCATGATGGAGCGTTGGATGGGGGCTGCGCCGCGATAGCGTGGCAAGAGCGAGGCATGCACGTTGACTGCGCCCATGCGTCCAGCGTCGAGCACGGACTGCGGCAAGATGAGACCATAGGCCGCTACCACGAGGACATCAGCCTCGAAGGCACACAGGGTGTCAACGTCAGCTTGTTCGCGGAAGTTTAGGGGTTGCAGGACTGGATAGCCATGCTCCAACGCCAAAACTTTGACGGCTGAAGGTTTGTTTTGTTGGCCGCGTCCGGCTGGTCTGTCAGGTTGCGTATAGACGGCCACAACATCGCAAGCATCCCATGCAGCTAATGCTTTCAGGCTTTGTGCCGCAAAGTCTGGCGTGCCCATGAAGACAACTTTCATTTTTGTTGTACCGTTAGCCATATCTTTTTCAACCTTTCCAGACATTTCCATCACATCCTCCAACAAAAAATCTACTTGCGTTTGCTCGCCTTCATCCACTTCTTGACCTTCGCATCATAGAGCGAACGCTTCAAGCGGCTGATTTTATCAATAAAGAGCGCACCATCCAAATGGTCCACTTCGTGTTGCAAGCAGATAGCAAGCAAGCCATCAGCTTCAAGCTCAACAGCATTGCCATCGAGGTCCGTAGCCTTCAGCTTAACCTTTTCATAGCGCACAACCGTGGAGCGCAATTCAGGCACAGATAAACAGCCTTCTTCGCTTTCCACATAGCCATGTTCCTCAAGCATTTCAAGCTCAGGATTGACGAGGCACATCAAGCTTTCGCGCTTTTCTGGACCACTTACGTCTACCGTAATAAAACGAATATTCTTGCCGATTTGTGGTGCGGCAAGGCCAATGCCATCTTCACGGTACATGGTTTCAGCCATGTCTTTGGCTAATTGGCGGAGCTCGTCCGTAACCTCGGTTACTGGCTCACACTTTTGTGCCAAGGACTTTTCTGGGTAGTGTAATACACGTAGTAACATTTTTTTTCCTTACAAGTAATTTTTTTTACATATCACGCATATGTTATTTTTTTGTAATGCCACGTAATATGTCCCCATGTGCTATTGTATTTTTATAGTTTTTTTGTACATAAGCTAGCATCTTAGGGAAATATGTATTGTAAAATACGGGTGTAAAATATGTATACATATCTTTTTCCCAAAATTTTTCTCCCAAAGCAATTTGTGACTTTAGTTTATGTAATCCTACCTTGTTCCATATACAATTTGATTGTATATGAGAGCGAACTCTTTTCCAAGGTTGTTGTGCTATATCTTCAAGCGGGCATAGAGTGCTGCCATCGTCAATATCTTTACGTTTTATAGGACCTGTATGAATCCAAGTAAAGCCAAGGGAAATGCGCAAAGTTGGACAAGAAGTGCGGAAGGATTCATATAGAGTGCCACGCATGACATATCTCCCTACAGGAGATGGGGCCAGTATAGTGGTGTCACCGGCATAGCCATTAAAAGGATCAACACTATTGAGTGCCATAAATTGATTGTTTGAAAAAAAGATATTAACGCCACTAATTTTAAAAGATACAGGCTGTTTTAGTTGCAGTCCATACTTAATAATGTCTATAAATGTTTCTTTTCTTTTTGTATGAGAAAACTTTGTTAAGATAATATCTTTTTTCTTTTGATATGATTTAAGAAATGCTAGCCACCATTTTGGTAATGTGCACCCTGTATTTTTTTGTTTTGGAAGTGAGCAAAGGACTTCCCTTATCTGGCACATCTTTTCAGTAAAATAGATTTGGTCTGCATCTATTTTCATATAATAATGATAACTTGTTTTTAAATAGCCATAATTAGAAAAATTTACCATATGTCCAAGAGGAACAACAGCATCTTTTCCATATCTGGTACCATATTCTAGTGGATACCAAAACAGACGGATTTTTTCAGGATATTTCGCTGCGTATTCAAGTAAAATCTCTTCTGTTTCGTCAGTCGAATCCTGATAGGTAACGATGAGCTCATCCAGGAACGGCAAACAACTATCGAGGCACGCTCGTAATGACATGGCTTCGTCGCGTGCGCGCAAGTGCCCCGTTAATCCTAGCGGGCGTGGCTTATCAAGCTGAGCAAAGTCAGCCTCATGTACCATATACTCTTTAGAGTCAAAGGCACGCGAATTTTGGTATACTTGTGTTGTCATAAGGATGCCTTTCGATAGAGAAGAAAGTGGAAGAGCCATGCGCCGAAAATAATCTTTCAACGTCCTCATTTCCTACGCAAATAAAAGTCTTTGAAAGGGATGGGGGTCTGGGGGAA
>JAWXUA010000149.1:0-6746 GCA_044433065.1 Pseudomonadota bacterium | reverse complement strand
GGTCTGGGGGGAGGGAGAAAACTTTCTCGAAAGTGTCCTCCATCCCCCCAGCATAACTAAAAAAAATCTACCCACGCTTAGAAACGCGAGCGATGAAACATTTAAGGTAATCGGTTTCGAGCATAGCTGGGTGCACGGGATGGTCGGGGCCTTGGTGACCTTGGAAAAGGAGTTGCAACTCAGCTTTACGGCGTGATGCAGCGTGGGCCATAACACGGCGAAGCGCAGCACGTTCGAGGTGTTGGGAGCAGGAGCAAGAGACGAGCATACCGCCATCTTCCACGAGATCGAGGGCCAACTCATTGACCTTTTGGTATGCGGCGAGACCGGCTTTAGCGTCTTTACGACGCTTGATGAATGCTGGTGGGTCGATGCATACAGTGTCGAACTTACGGCCTTGGTCACGCAGTGCACGGAGGGTGTCCATGGCATCGCCTTGCACAGTGTCCACCTGACACTCTGGGCTATTCAGGGCTGCGTTGCGTACGGCGTAGTCAAGGGCCACTTGCGACGCGTCAAGGAAGGTGACGGCTGAGGCACCGGCCTTAGCAGCCATGACCCCAAAACTGCCGACATAGCAGAAAGCGTCGAGGACACGGGAGTCGCCTGTGGAGGCGTTCATGGTGGCAAGACGGGCAGCCGCGATACGGTTGTCGCGCTGGTCATAGAACCAGCCGGTCTTTTGGCCACCGGCAAAGGGAGCTATGAAACGTGCGCCAGATTCTACCAACTCTACATCATCGGGTGGCGTGCCAAAGGCCGCTTCAACGTAGCGTGGCAGACCTTCAAGGTCACGGGATGCTGTGTCATTGCGCCACAAAAGACTTTGTAATCCAAGCATTTCACCAAGAATAGAGGCTATGTCGTCGCGGTGCGCTTCCATGCCAGCTGTGGTGATCTGGGCTGCGGCAACATCGCCAAATCGGTCCACTACAAGACCGGGAAGATAGTCGCCTTCACCAAAAATAAGACGATAGTACGGTGCGCCAATGAGGCCATCACGGAGCTTCAAAGCATGGCCAATGCGCTGGCGTAGGAAGTCGGCATTGAGTTCAGCGTCGGGCTTGCGGCTTATCATGCGCGCACAAATGAGCGAGGCTGGATTGATATATGCAGTGCCTAAAGGGCGGCCGCCACTGTCCGTGACGCGCACACTTTCGCCAGCTTCAAAGTCCTTGAGCGGTGACTTTGCAACGTCAACTTCGTTGCTGAAAACCCAAAGGTGGCCAGCACGGATGCGGCGGTCTTCACCACGGCGGAGGATGAGATTTTTCATGTATATCCTTATATATCAAATTGTTATTTTTTGAAAATGTGTCAGCTTCGTTCTCATGGCATTGAGGCTTTAATTCCGTCTCTTAAACATCTTCTCAAGGTCTCGTGCATCAAACCTCAAAGCCGCAGGCCGTCCATGAGGACAGAAATCGCGATTTTCGGTGTCGAGCCATTGCGCGATAAGCCCAGCAGCCTCATCAGCTGTGAGCTTTTGCCCAGCTTTGATGGCACCTTTGCACGCCATCATGGCCCAGAGGGCGTCGAGATTTTCACGCTTACCGGTGAGGGCTTCGCGGAGAAAGGATGCGGCTTCAGCACGGCTGAGCAGAGGCGGTGTACCACGCATGACAAGGGTTGTACCTTGGGTGCTTAGGCTGAAACCGAGGGCTTCAAGGTCTGGCTGAATGCTTCGTAAATGTTCCAGTTCAGCAGGATGGAGCGGCAATTCTTGAGGTAGGGCGAGCATTTGCGCTGTTCCAAGGGTGCCGCGCCGCTTAATGCGCGTGTGCAGAATGCGCTCATGCACGGCGTGTTGGTCGAGAAGCAGGAGTGAGCTTTCACCGTTGGCTGTGTGGTGGCGCACGATGAGATAGGTGTCCGCCACTTGGCCAAGATAGGTGTACTCACCAATACGCACGGCTGGAGCTTGCTCAGCTTGTGTATATTCAGGGTGCGAGGGTTTAGCCTGTGAATAGTCAGCCTGTGGAAATTCGGTATGGACAGCGTTGGCGTGAACAGCGTGAATGGGCTTGGCGTCATCTTCTGTTTGATAGTGTATGTCCTGCTGTGCGACATAGCTTTGTTGCACACCGTAGACCGCGGCATTTTCTTGCACGCTATACTGTTGCGCTTGGTCCATGGTGCTAGGCTCATGCATAGTTGTTTCATGCATAGCTATTTTATGATAAACAATGGAAATATCATTGTTTTCACTGTCTTGACCATGAATGTCAGGCTTGCGTATACCGTAAATATCCTTGTGCTTGTCGGCAGTTCGGTCAGCTTCACCCCAAAAGCCGAGGGGCCGCGGTGCGTGGTCTGGTGTGATAGATGGCGCGGTGAGCAGGGCTTGGCTTGGTGTGGGGTGCCCGTCGTGCAAGGCGTGCCCGTCGTACAAGGCTTGGGCTTGTTCTGGCACGTTTTGGTGGTGCACGTTTTGGTGATGCACTTGATCTAAAACAATTTCGCACTGTGCGACAGCTGTTTCCACAGCCTTGAGCACAGCCACGAAGACCGAACGCTCATCACGGAAGCGCACTTCGTTCTTAGCTGGGTGCACATTGACGTCAATCTCTTCTGGATTAATCTCAAGAAATAGAATGACTTGCGGATATTCACGTGAGATGAGGCGTCCCTTATACGCTTCGCGCACAGCTCTCATGAGCACACGGTCATTGACAGCGCGACCATTGACGTAGAGCAAAAGCCGATCTGCACGAGCTTGGGCGGCACGTGGGTCTGCGGCTAGGCCGTGAACGCGGATGCCGTATATGGTCTGGTCAAAGGGGTGCAGAGCGTCCATGATCGCTGGTGGCCACAGGTGGCTTAGGCGCTGCATGAGGCTTTCGTTGGCAGGAAAACGGAAGATTTCGCGCGAACCGCTGTGCAAGGTGAAGGCCACATCAGGACGGGCCAAGGCGATGCGGCTGAAAAGCTCTTGGCAACGCTTGAACTCTGTGCTTTGGGTCTTCAAAAATTTGAGCCGCGCAGGAACATTGGCGAAGAGATCGCGCACTTCAATGACGGTACCACGGTGCAGAGCGGCAGGGCTTATGTCGTGCACGTGGCCATGCTCCACGGTGATGCGGTGGGCTTCTGGATGAGCGTCTGGATTGGCTTCAGAATTTTGGGTATCGCCCATATTTGCCGAATACACCGACGCCATGCTGAAACGCGATACCGACGCAATGCTAGGCAAAGCTTCACCGCGAAAGCCAAAGCTCGCGATGCGTGCAAGTTCATTAAAATCAGTGACTTTACTGGTAGCATGACGGGTGACAGCAAGCTCAAGCTCTTCACGCGGAACACCACAGCCATCGTCACGCACCATGATGAGTCCTTGTCCACCGTCCTCAAGAGCCACCTCAACCATGGTCGCACCAGCATCAAGGCTGTTTTCCACAAGCTCTTTAACCACACTAGCAGGGCGTTCCACAACTTCACCAGCGGCAATCTGGTTGCGCAGTGCTGGGGAGAGAACTTGGATGGCGCGGCGGTTTGGAGCCTGTGGGATGGGGTTTTGCGATGCGTTCATGGTGGGCATTCCTGTGAAATGGCATTTGCTGAGCATGAAAAACCTTCATCTCACCTCAGCTATGATATAGTATAGGTCTTTGTTCCTCCGTGGGCAAGTTGCAAACTGTGCCTTACCCCATATCACTGTTGACGGTGTGTGCACATTGCTCTACTTTGGGCATTGGTAGCGAATATGCTTTCCTTTAGTGTATGACAATATTCCTGCCCATTTTCATCACGATACAAACCTGCAACATCATTATATATACTATGCCATTAAAAAAACGTCTCGGCCTCACACAAGAGCCACTCTGGCTTATGGATGGATCTGCTTTTATTTTCCGCGGATTTTATGCTTTTCAAAATATGCAACGCTCCGACGGTTTTCCAACCAACGCGCTTTTCATTGTGTCGCGTATTTTATTGCGCTTTTTGGGCAAGCAAGAACCAACGTTCTTCAGCTTTGTGCTCGATGGTAAAGGCCCGAATTTCCGTCATGAATTGTATCCATTATACAAGGCCAACCGTTCGGCAACTCCTGAAGCTTTGGTGCAGCAGCTGGCCCCTATCCGCCGCATGGTCACAAGTCTTGGTCTGCAATTGGAAGTATCCGAAAATTGTGAGGCTGACGACTGTATAGCCTCTCTTGCAGCCAAGTATAGCAAGGAGCGTCCTGTCATTATTGTTAGTGGTGACAAGGATTTAAAGCAATGTCTTGCGCCTAATGTCTTTATGTGGGACCCAGGTGCAAAAGAAGAAAAGCTTGTGACCTTGGACGATTTTCAATTGGAAACCGGTCTTGAGCCACGCCAATGGCCTGACGTGCAAGCTCTTGTGGGGGACACCAGCGATAATATCCCAGGTGTGCCGAGCATTGGTCCCAAGACCGCAGCCAAAATTTTTGCGGATTTCGATTCTCTCGAAGATATCCGAGACCGCTTTGATGCCCTGCCACCCAAGATGCAGGCCAAGCTTGAGCCGCACCTTGAGGCCATGTTCCTCTACCGACAGCTTACCAAGCTCGACACCAACCAGTGTACGGGCCTAAGCCTCGAAGACTTCCGCATTAAGCCCATGGTTGAGCGCGATGTCACCATGATGCTACAGGAATTTGAGCTGCGCGCTCTTGCTCGTGAACTTGTTGGCCTTGCTAAGAGTGGTAAGGTGCAGGTGGCCATGCCTACGGGCGAGTATGTGCCCACCGCGCCCGTGGCCCAGCGACGCCTTGAGGCGAAAAAGGCTGATGCCGCCCAAAATGGCAGTGTCTTTGCCAGTGAGAATATTCCGCTTCCGTGGGATGTTGTGCCCAGCGAAAATGCGTCTAGTGAAAATGCGTCTACTGAAGCTACGCCGAACCAAGCTCCTAAAAGCTCTACGTCGACAGAAGTACAAGGGAATTTACTCGATTTGGCCGCGCCCTCACGCCCAAAGCCTGAAGCGTCATCTGCCCTCGAAGGACAGCCTGCGCCAACATACTCTACCAATGCCCAAGCGAGCCTCTTTGGCACCGAAACTGCCCGTGTTTGCAATGTGGTTAGGACCGCACAGGTGCGTGATTTACCCTCCTGCACCGACGCCATCGTAGGCTTTGTGCCACTCCTCGCAAGCAAGCAGGGCGATGCCATTATGGATTTTGCCCTTGCAATCCATTCGCCACAAGATAGCCACGCTGAGCCAAAAGAGTACTGCTATGTCGGTCCTTTGCATGCCATCGTGGACTACCTAAGCCGTGCGCGCCGTCTTTTCATTCCTGACGTTAAACTGCTTTTACGCTCTGACCCAGTGTGGGCCAACCTTCCTACTAGCCAATGCTTTGACCTTGGCCTCGCCACCTATCTGCTCGACCCAGAGGAACGCGACTATGCATGGCCGCGCCTTGCCGCACATTGGAGTGCTGAGCTTGGTATCACCATCGACAACCCTGCGCTCCTCGCCTTGTCCATGGGCACACAGCTTGTGGCCCGTCTGCATGGCGCGTCTCTGCACACGCTCATGGAGACCCTTGAAATGCCCCTTGTCAGCGTGCTTGCTGGCATCGAAGAGAATGGCATTGCCGTGGATAAGGCTGCCTTTGCTGACTTCCTCAATGAAGTGCAAGCTGAGCTCGATCGCCTCACCCAAGAGCTGTACACCATGGCTGGTCGGCCCTTCAATATCCGTTCAGCACAACAGCTTGGCGACATCCTTTTCAGCACCCTTGACTTGCCCACCGCAGGCAAAACCCAAGGTGGCAAAGCCTCCACGTCCCAAGAAGCCCTTGAAAAGCTCGCCCACCATCACCCTATCATCGGGCATATTCTTGAATACCGTAAGCTCGACAAGCTCCGCTCAACCTATCTTGAGCCACTACCACAGCTTGCAGGGCTAGATGGCCGCATCCACACCCAGCTCAACCAACTGGCCACGGCCACAGGACGCCTGTCCTCAAGCAATCCCAATCTCCAAAATATCCCTGTGCGCGGTGATCTCGGTCGCCGCATGCGCTCGTGCTTCACAGCGACAGAGGGTAATCTCCTTGTGTCTGCGGACTATTCGCAAGTTGAATTGCGCGTCCTCGCTCACATGTCCCAAGATCCGACGCTCCTCGCCGCTTTCCGCGATGGGGCTGACATTCACCGTCGCACGGCAAGTCTCCTCTTCGACATCCCTGCCGAAGACATCACCGCAGACCAACGCCGCAACGCGAAGACCATCAATTTTGGTCTCGTCTACGGTATGGGGCCGCAAAAGCTTGGCCAAGAGCTTCACATCTCAACCAAAGAAGCCAAAGCCTTTATCGAACGGTATTTCAGTAAGTTACAGCATCTCAAAGAATTCTATGACAGCGTTGAAGCTCTCGCACGCGAACAAGGCTACGTCACCACCATGGCAGGCCGTCGCCGTCTCATGCCTGAAATGCATGCCGAGGCTGCTCGTCAACGCTCCCAAGCCCGTCGCCAAGCCATCAACACCCTCATCCAAGGCAGTGCCGCGGACATCATCAAGCTTGCCATGCTCGAAGCCTACAGCGACCCAGTCCTGCGCTCGCTCAATGCTTCGCTCATCCTGCAAGTGCATGACGAACTTCTGCTCGAAGTGCCCGAAGCCAATGCCCAAGCTGCCGCTGAACGACTCGCACATCTCATGGCATCCGTGAAAGCTGGTGGCGTTGCACTCGATGTGCCGCTGCTCGTTGATTGGGGTCTCGGTAAAGACTGGGGCGTTGCTCATTAGTTTGGGGTAGGAATGGCTGGGGG
>JAWXUA010000148.1:0-6768 GCA_044433065.1 Pseudomonadota bacterium | reverse complement strand
TTAAAATTGCCAAAATTTGACTGTCGGTGTAGCGAGATTTTTTCATGTAGGATCTCCTTCGTTCAGTTTACGAGAAAATTCTACTTTTCAAAAGTACTTTTTAATGGGGGGATTACCATGGCCTTGTGGCGCAATAATATTGTTTTTGTGCCTAGATTTTTACGATGATTAGATAAAATACGGCCTGCACGCTATGCAATTATATGGTGTGCAGGCCTTATTTGTGTGGCAACATGTGTGGTTTTATGTTTAACCAATCTAATTCAATTTAGAATCAAAAAACTATAAAATCCTTCTAGAATTCCACTTACTCTGTAATGAAGCCAAAAGGTGATAACCTTCCATTCTTTGATCGGTATTGTGTAATGTTTCTAATATTAAATCCATATCATATGGCCAACAACTAGTGTCATCTGGGAGGACTGCATCTAATAAATACAGCATTGCTTGTGGATATTGTTCTACAAGACTCATCTCAATTATGTCTATCTTATTGTGATAATCAACTTTTGAAATAAAAGGCAAAATAAATCCCACCATTTTTTCAAAATAATGAGTTGACTGTAGAGGAATATTACATAAGCTTTTAGAAATATAAGAAGATTTTACAGAAATTTGTTTAGGCCAAACACAAGAAAACAACTTATCACAGATAGGAAACCAATCCGATTCTTCTCCACAACTTGCATGTTGAATAATAGTATGACGAAAAGTGTCAGAACTTTTTACCAACAAACTGTGTAATTCTCCATCTGTTATAAGACTTTCCCCCTCATGTTCATTACTGTACTTCCAAGCCCAAAAAATCAGCTGAGCTGCCCCTTCCTGCTCTTCTATAAGTTCAGCGCTAGCACGTGCCCATGAAATTAAAGCTGGCTTTATAAGTAAGAAAAGCTCTTGACTACAAGACTCGTTTCTAAATGAAAAACCGTCCCAAAACGCTTTTATGCTACTTATTGATGCTGACTCTAGTGTTGAGATAAGATAGTTGTTTGCCCACTCTGCATTCCTTCGAAAGAGTATAGGGAGTTTTTGTGAGAGGCATGCCACAGTACTATAGCTTAGCCCATCAGGAAGAGCCAACATTTTTTCAATCAAAAGAAGGTATTCTTGAGAAAAAAACTCACCTTCTTTATCGGGAAGTGTTTCAAGCAATGTATTTACTATTTTACCTACAGGTGAATTGTATGATATATCAATCCAATTTAAGTCATCATCGATAACTACAGTTTTCGCACTTTGTGGGCATTCTAATATAAAATTAATAAGCCGCTTTATCAGTGATGTAAAAATATCTGGGAATTTTAGGAACAAATCTCTATCTATATTTCTCATCCAATCACATATAGATTGAAAAATCGCTTCAAAATTATCATTAGGCATACGAGCAATAATATGAGCAACACGAGTATTAAGCTCAGAATTCATATGAGAGCCAGCTATACTGTATAAAAATATATTCCACCCCCATGCATCTATTATGTTGTCTTCAGTTGAAGATAATAAGGCTCTGAGTGCTCTAAAAGGATATTGCTTTGAAAGTCCACAAAAAGGGACATTCTCTTTCAGTGAACTCGGAGCATAGTTTGATTTTTCTTTTGCTATAGTGAGGACCTGATTTATAGGAATTTCAAGAAGACAAGAGCAGCTTTCATTTTTATCTACAAAACCACTTCGAACAACAAAACCATCGCCGATTGTTTGAGCATTTATAGATTTCCAAGTAGGTGCGTATTGCATCAGCTCTTGTTTTTTATCACTCCATGTATTTTCAAAAAAACATTCTCTTGATTCTAACCATACCATTCTATTAAGTATTTGGCTAGCTCTTTCGAGCTTTATCCTGTCTTCAACATTATTTTCAAGACTCTCCAATCCTTGCAAAAGACGATTCTGGATTACCACTTTATCTGATTTTCCTAATTTTTTCCATCTCTTCTTAATGGAAAAAAGTAAATCATGTTGATATGAATAATCCCAAAAGACTTCTGAAGAAATCCCTTCAAAAAAATGTTGAAAATTATTTGAAGGTACTATGAGTTCTTGGCCAAGCGCCCATACTCGCAAGTGAGCAAATAGTACTGTGTTTTTAGGCCAAGACACTAGTTCTTCTTGAGCTGCTTTTGAATTAAACAAAGATAACTCGTTTAACTTATTAATGTAAAACAAAATATACTTAATTCTCTTGCTCAAAAATCGTTGTTTTTTATCTGGGTAAAGGGAAAATAAAATCGCGAACCAAGAAGAATTTATTTCATCTTCTAAACCCATGGCATATTCAAGGTTATGACGAATTTCCTTTACGGCTAAGGCAAGCCAATCATTTGGAATCTCAATGTGTTGCACAGAAATATCGGGATAAGTAACGCTTAACGAGATTAATTTTTTTAGAGTAATCTCGTTACTTTCTATATTTTTTTCAGTGTAATTGGGTGATGTTACTTCTATATATGGTCTTATATATGTTGCATATGTTCTTAGCCCCCTAGCAGTCCACCCTGTAGACTGAAGTTCGCCCTTTAATTTAAATAATAAGACAGGATTTTTTTGATTTAATACTTCAAAATAGTCTAAAAGATACATCCAAGCAGAATATACTGGGGGATGCACATCTTTCTTATTAAACGTGATTTTCTTTATAATATTTTTTTTTACAGATACATGTGAACTTAATTTTTTACTTGCCCACCAAATAGATTCTGGATGTCCTGCTACTTGAGAAATCCATTTTGTAAGTAATTGTTGTCGCTCTGGTAGAGTGGTTAATTGAAAAAAATCACTTCTGTGTTGTGTAAGCTCTGTCGTATTTCCCTCTGCCATCTGCGTAATATCAGATACACTTATAGCAAAAGCATCCCAAGCCCTTGTTTTAGTATCGTCGGTATCTATGTAGTATTGCTCATTGAACGCCATTGACACTTCTTTTCTGCAACGCAAACCACTATCAAAAACATAAAGCCACGATGCAGGCAAAGGAGCTTGTGCAAAGACTATTTTTCGCATCCCTTCAACATAGGATGCTATATGAGCAACTTGTCCCCTTTCAAAAGGCTCTAATGCGCTTGGACCGACTTGTGCTTTTGCCAGAATGCCCTGATACCAAGCGTCTGGATTTATAGCGCGCTCGGCCCACAGATCAAGGCTATCCCACAGAAAATCAAAATTACTAAAAGGAATAGCGGTGACCCCCTTATGTTCCCATAAGGCTCTCGCTTCGTCGACGTTCCCTCGCTGAAAAGCATAGATATGCTGTAAATGGCTTGATTTCTCGTTTAACGCTTCAAGAAGATATTGCATCGGTGGATCATCAGCAGAATAGCCTACAAACACAACCATATATCTTTCTAAAATACTTTTAACAAACGAGGTTGCCCAACCTCGAGCAAGGTAAGCATCGCCAAATTCAGAGCTAGACAAGACAAAACTGCCACCTTCTGCTCCAGTGCCTTCGGGATTAATCTTTCCATGCAAGTAGACAATGCCATTAAACTCTGTCTCCAAAGAAAAATCTGGAAGCTTGGGAGGACAAAATGTTTCAAGCTCCGGTCTGCACATCTCAAAAAGTCTATCAAAGTTCGTTGTAACAAGCTGAACGCGACCATGGGGAGTTGTTGCAAGACGCAACATAGCTTGGTGCGCACGAAGTTTTACTTCATCAGGTGCCTCGTTTTCTTCTTGAATGCATAGTGCAGCTGCCACTGCCTCATAAATATCGCGACGATAAAAATCTCGTTCGAGTAACCCAAAAATTCTATCTGCGGATACAAGACCTGTAGTATTTTGGGCCTCGCTCATGAGTTCCATAGCTAGGCTGTCCTCAAGTGCGCCTAAACTTTCCATAACCGATTTCGTTAACCCAAAGAAATCTGGCAAGTGAGCATGAGCTTTAGAGACACCTGCACCACAAAAAAAGACTACACGTCCTTGATCTCGAGCAAGGAGGAGTTCATCTGGAATCGAAGGGCCGTCAGCGATAAATCTCATGGAGTAATCCTTGAATAGAAAAACGTTTCACAGTGAGCGTTAGAGACTCATTTAATAGGAATCTAGCCTTTCTGGCCAATGGCCGAAATCCAACACTCTTGTCGTGCGGATATTTCCATGCGCTGTACAAGCACGGTAAATCCGCAATGCTCAAGCAGTGCCTTCAATTTTTCTTCTGTCATGCCAACAAAAAAGCGCCCTTTGGCATCTGTCCAGTCCTCAAGCCCTTGCTTGAACGAGCAATAGAGCACGCCATTGGGCTTCAGTGCTGCACGCAGTTTATTTATAATAGTGGGAATCTCTGTTAACGGCGTATGAAGTAAGCTTGCACAGGCCCATATGCCATCAAATACGTCTTTATAGTCCATATCCTCAAAGGACAGCACTTTAACGTCAATACCAGTGCGAAGTCGCGCACTTTCCACTAAGGACGAAGACCTATCAAAAGCACTCACCTCATAACCATGCTGCAAAAAATATAAAGTATCACGTCCTGAACCACAACCAGCATCTAAAATATGGCCATACGGTGAAATGTTTTTTAAAAAATCTGTATATAGGTGAGTCACATCCAAGTTGACCGTTCCAGCAATATATTGCTCAGCATTTTCTTCATAATATCTATGAGTTATACACGCCATCTTTTAAGTCCTCGGTGTTGTGCTGTAGTATCTACTTGACGCGCAATGACATCAAAGAGGAGTGTTGGCCACATCCTGCTTGCCGTATTGATATGCACGAAGTCTACGGGTAGTCATAAGCAACTCGCTGGCATTATTTTTGTCAGCATAGGCAAACAAGGGCAAAAGTCAAATAGTGGACCAAGCCTAAAGTTGAGGGTGCATAGTTAAGCCGAGTCCCTGAAGGAGCATATGAGGCTAACACACGATACTTTATATTGCTGATTTTTCAAGCAAGACAATATTTTAAATAAAAAGTAAGGCTCAGCACAAAGCCTACGATGACCGC
Source organism: Pseudomonadota bacterium (assembly GCA_044433065.1). Lineage (GTDB taxonomy): Bacteria > Desulfobacterota > Desulfovibrionia > Desulfovibrionales > Desulfovibrionaceae > Nitratidesulfovibrio. The sequence goes on along the minus strand of JAWXUA010000148.1, from coordinate 1,815 downwards.
TGCAAACGCATTTTCTACGCTACATAATTTGCTTTTTATCCCGAACGGGTGTACCTGTGTTTATCACATATAATTATCCCGAACGGGTATATTTTAGCATTATATCCATATTATCCCGAACGGGATAAAAAGAGGCAAGTATGGCATTTGAAAATTTTAGTATTACCGCTAATTCTATGACAAAAATAGGCGAAATTATTCGCAAAAGACGTAAATCTCTTGGGCTTACCCAAATCATGCTTGCTGAGAAAACAGACACAAGTATCCGTTGCGTCAGTGAGATTGAGCAAGGCAAAAAGACCGCGCAGATTAATAAAGTACTTACGTTGCTGCTTTTTCTTGATATTGAATGCATATTAACTCATACAGTAGGCCAAGATTATGACATCAAATAACGACTTCGTATCTGTTTACTGGAATACGGTTCTTTGTGGTGAAATACGCAAGATTAATGCGACTACAATTTCTTTTCGATATGATGCAACATGGATAGAGAAAAGGCTTCCTGCCATTTCATTTTCTTTGCCAGTGCAAAGTGATTGGTGTGCTGAAGACCGTAGCACGAACTTTTTTGATAATCTTTTGCCTGAAGAAGACGTGCGAAAGTCCATTGCTCGTCATGAAGGCTTTCATCAACATGACATTTTTTCGTTTTTAAAGAATAAGGGTCAAGAGTGCGCAGGTGCTTTGTGTATTATTCCACAAAATAAAAGTTTATCGGACTATAGTAATAAAGGCCTTGAAGATATAACAGACAAAATTGCATCCATATTAACAACACGCAAAAAAATTATTCAAGAAATAAAGCCATTAGGTATTGAAATTCCAACGCGTATCTCTCTTGCAGGGGCACAGGATAAACTTCCTGTGCGTATTGAAAACGGCCGCATGTATGTTCCACATGATTTGTCGCCAACGACGCATATTATAAAGCCTGACAACAACAATTTCCAAGGTATTGTCTACAATGAGTTTCTGTGTATGCGTCTTGCCAGCTTATCTGGATTAACTGTTCCGCAACACAATATTATTTTTGTTGAAGACGACATACCCCTTTATGTTGTTGAGCGATTTGATAGAAAAAAACAAGCTGATGGTTCTATTACACGCATCCATCAAGAGGACTTTTGCCAAGCACTGGGTATCAATAAGGACTACAAATACCAAAAAGCTGGTTGGGGATTTTCGTATGAAGACATGGTATCATTACTTTTTGAAAATAATATCAGCAACAAAGAAGATGCCCAAATACAATTTTTAGAAAGTATGGTGTTCAATGCACTTGTGGGTAATACTGACGCGCATGCTAAGAACTTTTCCATATTGCATAAAGGAAATCAAGCCACTATTGCACCACTCTATGACATTGTGTCTTCGGATATATACAGCGACATTGATAGTTCACTATCCATTGCTATTGGCACATCATATTGCCGTGAAACTTTATACCGTGCCGATTGGGAGCTTTTTGCAAAAGATTTGCGTCTTCAAAAAAAAGTAGTGTTTACAAAAATAGAACAAGTCTTGCAAAGGATACAGCACGCACAAAAGGAAATACTGCAATATATCCCAGAAAACCAACAAGCACATGTGGTATGGGATGCCCTCAATTTGGTGATGCAAAGAAATAAAGAACTTTTGGAAAAGAGTTTATGTAGGTAAAGCGTTTTTATGGTCTTTACTATAGGGTGATAAGGTGTTCCTGCAACAAAAAAGTGGAGACCAAGTTAAGCAGTTTTCCCATAAATTGTATGTTCTTCAAAAGTAGCAGGACTGAGCCATCCATTGGTTGAATGCCTACGTCTGCGATTATAG
>JAWXUA010000147.1:0-6790 GCA_044433065.1 Pseudomonadota bacterium | reverse complement strand
CGCATTGTGCGCGTGTACAGGAGCTCGCATTGTGCGCGTGGACAGGAGTTCGCATTGTGCGCGTGGGTACGAGCTTGCATTGTATGGCGGAACAAAAATCAGCACTGTACGGGTAGACAAGGCCAACATGGTACAAGAGAAAAGGAGCCCACATTGCCACAGAACGGATGGATATACAAATAGTCCCAATAAAAAGCTTGACCGTTATGGATCTTGTAGCTAAAAATACTGTTCCTTCATTGATGCGCGTCTGTAGCTCAGAAGGATAGAGCAGGAGCCTTCTAAGCTCTTGGTCGGGGGTTCGATTCCTCCCAGGCGCGCCAGTTAAATAAGTTCATTTCAAGGGTTTACGGTGATTACCGTAAGCCCTTTTTTTGTGAGATATAGGTTTTGTACAACCCCTGTACAACTTTTGCTGTTTATGGCAGAGGTGGATGTAGGTCTTTTGGATAGAGTTTGATCCATACTAAGTGGGTACTACTGTGGTTCTGTGCGTGATGGAGCCCAAAAAAACAATTAGAGTGACTCTATGGAAATACGCCAATTAGAATATTTTGTGGCCTCAGTGGAAGAAAAAAGCTTTTATAAAGCGAGTACGAAACTCTTTATTTCGCAACCAGCCATTAGTAAAGCCATTGCAAGCTTGGAAAATGAGCTTCAAGCTTCGCTCTTTATACGTTCCAGTAGAGGTTTACGTCTTACAGATAGAGGTGAAAGACTGTATCACGAGGCAAAAAACATTCTGCATCAAATCTCTATCATTAAAGATGAAGGCTATAATAGAAATGAATGCCTACGTTTATCATCATATCCAAGTCGTTTAATTGCAAAAGACTTAACAAATTTTTATAATAAATATCGAGATACTCTTGAAATTGACTATAGAGAAGGTACAGTACAAAATATTATTCAAAATGTAAATTCTGGAATTTCAGAGTTTGGCATCCTTTATATCTCTCCCAATCAAGAAAAAACCTTGTCGCACATTTTATCACACAATAATTTAGAATTTATTCCCATATTAGAAAATGAATTATGCATTTATATGGGGGAAAAACATGAAAAATATGGACATGAAGAGACTGTTACCATTGATGCTCTCTCTGAATACAAATATATTAGAGGGCTTAAGGACTTCTTTTCTGTGGAACACCATTTTGACTATGTCAACTTAAATGAAATCAATACGTCAAAGTTCCAAGATGTAGTTGTCACCAACAGCGACCATTTGGTTACTGAAATGTTAGCAAATACCGATTTATGCTATTTGGGCATTAACATTACAAATCACGTTGTAAAATCAAAAAACTATATCGATTCAGAAAAGAAAAGGCTTATTTTAGGATATATAAAAAATAAAACAGCCAATTTAAGCAGGGTGGCCGAAGAATTCCTCCACATGGCTGGCAAGTATGTATAACCAAAAGTTATAGATATAGATAAGATATTGCTATTTGACTTTTTTCTCTTTGTAAATGAAATTCCTTTTCACTTATTTCGTTGCTCTCCAATCGAATTAGAGGCAATGATAATCCTTAAGGAGTTTCACTTATGAAAAAAGTCTTAGCACTATTCGCAGCTATATGCGTTTTCGCTACTGCTCACATGAGCTATGCACAAGAAGTCCGTAAAGACCTCACTTTTGCCTTCTTCCGTGACATGGAATCTCTCAGCCCACACACGACTGCTGGTGAAATGTGGTTTCAAGAAGCTGTATATGAAACCTTGGTGTCCGTAGAAAATTCTGGCATCGAGCCTTGCCTTGCTGAAAGCTGGGAAATTTCTGAAGACGGCCGCACCTACACCTTCCACATGCGTAAGGGTGTCAAGTTCACCGACGGTGTTGTCATGGACGCATACGTTATCGAAAAGAACTTTGACAATATCTTCAAAGATAAGAACTCTTTGAAGTGGCTTGAGTCCATTAATCTCACTGAAAGCTACAAGGCTCTCGACGCTGACACCTTCCAAGTTGTTCTGAAGCAATCCTACTACCCATACCTCACCGAACTTGGCATCACCCGTCCATATGCCATCGGTTCCCCAAGCATCTTCGTTGAAGGCGAGCCACGTAAGGTAACCGGCGCTGTTGGTACTGGTCCTTACTACTTGGCTGACCGCAAGCTTGGCGAATATGTTGTCATGAAGGCCAACAAGGATTACTGGGGTCCAAAGGCAACCATTGAAACCGTTACCATGAAGGTTATTCCTGAAGGCCAAACCCGTGTTATGGCTCTTGAGAATGGCGAAATCGACATGGTCTTCGGCATCAACGTTGTAGACGCCGCAACTATCCAAATTTACAAGGATAGCCAGCACATTAAGTACGCTCTTTCTACTCCTACCTTGACCAAGCACTTTGTTATAAATAGCCACCTCCCAGGCCTCAACGACATCAATGTTCGTAAGGCTATCCAGCACGCTATTCACAAAGAAGCTATTGCTCAGGGTCTATACTACGGCATTGAAAAGCCTGCTGATGCTCTCTTCTCTCCAACCATTCCTTATTGCGACGTTGACCTTAAGCCATACGAATACGACATGGACAAGGCTGCTAAGCTCCTCGACGATGCTGGTTGGGTCATGGGCAAAGACGGCATCCGTGCTAAGGACGGCGTAAAGCTTTCTTTCACCGCCATCTACGACAACAATTCCGTTACCTGTAAGCCTATCTTCGAATTCTTGCAGTCTGAACTTGACGAGCTTGGCATCCACTTGAAGCTTGCTGGCTACGAGCGTTCCACCTACTTCGACATGCAAAAGGGCGGCACCTTCGACATCATCATGGGTGTACCATGGGGCCAGCCATACGATCCACACACAGCGCTCTCCTCTTTCCGCGCACCATCTTACGGCGACCACAAAGCTATTTCTGGTCTCCCCAATGGCCAAGTCATCTTTGATGAAATCCAAGATTTTATCACCGAAGTTGACCCAGAATTGCGCCAAGAAAAGATTGCCAAAGTGCTCACCGACATCCACGAAGGTGCTACCCACGTACCACTGGTGTATGAGTCCAACAAGTCTATCTTCATCAGCGACATCAAGGAAGTCACCTTCGCTCCATCCCCATACGTGTTCCAATTCTGGAACTGGAGATACTAGGTATTTCAGAAGCTACGCCATATAAAAGCTAGCTTGTAAAAAACAAACTCCTTAGCGAGAGAGGGGGCGCCCTTTCTCGCTAAGTTCCTTCAAAGAAGAGTTTGCATATCATCAGCGGTAAGGCTTCATAGCTTTACCGCTGATAAAACAAAAAACATACAACATCCCGTCAAGACGGCATATCCTCTTGATGCAACTATGCTGCAAAGGGACTAGGTGAGAGTAGGAGAGGCAAGTCCTCTCTTTTTACTGAGCGAAGGAGCCACCATGAACACATATATTCTCAAACGCATAGCTGGTGTTATACCACTGTTATTTGCTATTTCCATTTTTACTTTTGTCTTTGTTAATCTCATTCCAGTGGATCCAGCCGAAGTTATTTTGCGTGTTTGGAATATTCCTGTGGCTTCTCCAGAGCTTATTGCAGAAACAAGAGAGTCTTTAGGATTAAATGATCCGTATATTGTGCGGTATTGCAAGTGGCTTATGAATGCTGTGCAGCTTGATTTTGGTATTAGTTATACCAATCCTGACCATACTGTTATTCAAGAAATCGCTAATGGCCTACCTAATACACTGACACTTGCATCAGTATCCTTTCTATTTGTTGTGCTTATCAGTCTTCCAGTGGGCTTTTTGTGCGCCGTATACAAAGATAGCTGGTTTGACAAATTGATGCGGGCTTTTGTGTTCTTGACCACGGCCATGCCTGCCTATTGGATTGGCCTTATTTTGATGTGGGTATTTGCTGTTAAACTGCACTGGTTCCCTACAAGCGGCAATTATCACGGTATGAAGAGTATTGTGTTGCCAGCTATCACCGTTGCATCTTCGTATATTTCTATTTTTATTCGTCTTGTGCGAAACAATATGATTGAAAATATGAAAGAAGATTATGTGCTGTATGCTAATGTGCGTGGTTTGAAGCAAAGAAGCATCCTTATTAAACATATTTTAAAGAACTCTTTGCAAACATGTGTTGTTGCTGTGGGTATGAGTATTCCACAGCTTATCGCAGGTACTATTGTTGTAGAAAACGTTTTTGCATGGCCAGGTCTTGGTACTCTCTGCATCCAAGCTGTTTTCACACGCGACATGCCTGTTATTCAAGCCTATGTTTTGCTCGTTGGTGCACTCTTTGTTATCTTCAACTTAACTTTTGATATTATTCAAGGTCTCATGGACCCTAAATTACGTGTTGGAGCAAAAGATAATGCTTAAGCGATTACTGCGACATAAAGGCGCCATGATTGCGCTTGCAATACTCACCATCATCGCCCTCATTGGTATTTTTGCGCCATTCATTGCACCTAATGCGCCGCTCAAGGCTAACATGATGCTTAAGTTTGCGACGCCTACATGGGACTATCCTTTGGGCTGTGACCAGCTTGGCCGTTGTATTCTGTCACGTCTTATTTGGGGCATCCGTCCGACTCTTGGCCTTGCAGCCTTGACCATGCTCGGAACCATGGGCCTCGGCCTTACTGTTGGCCTTGTGTCTGGTTATTTCCGCGGTTGGATTGACGAAGTGTGCATGCGTCTTGTGGACGTTTTGCTGTCGTTCCCAAGCCAGATTATGGTTTTCGCTGTCATCGCACTTCTTGGCGTTGACGTTATGAACGTGGTTATCGCCAATATCTTCATCAAATGGGCTTGGTATGCACGTATGATTAGAAGTAATGTTATCCGCTATCGCACTGAAAACTTTGTGAATTTCTCCAATGTTATCGGAAATAGCAATAGCTTTATTCTGGTTAAGCATATGCTCCCAAGCATCGCAGCAGAAACAGCCATGCTCGCAAGTCTTGATATGGGTTGGGCCATCATTAATATTTCTACGTTGTCCTTCCTTGGCATGGGTGTACAGCCACCAACGCCAGAATGGGGCGCTATGCTCAATGACGCAAAGCAAGTCTTCATCTTGAACCCCATGCAAATGCTCGCACCAGGTATCGCCATTGTCACTGTGGTTTCTTTGTTCAATGCACTAGGTGACCTTATCCGTGACGCACTGGATCCTAAGGAGGTCATGTAATGGCTTTGCTTACCATTGAAAATCTCAACATCGTTTTTCATGGAAAGAAAAAAGATAGCGAGGTTGTGACCGACGTGTCTTTGAGTGTTGAAAAAGGTGAATGTCTTTGCATCGTTGGTGAAAGTGGTAGTGGCAAAACCATGACCATGAAAGCTGCTATGGGCCTTCTTGATCACAACTTTACGATCAAGGGTACTGCTGTTCTCAACGGTGTTGATTTGCTGAAAGCAGGCAAAGAAACGTTGCGCAAAATGCGTGGGAAAAACATGACCATGGTGATGCAAAATCCCATGGTGTGTTTTGACAGGCTGTACCGCATTGAATCCCAGATGAAAGAGACATTCCAAGAGCATACTGATTGGAACAAGGCTGAGATATACACGAAGTCTGTGGAAATATTGGAGAAGATGCAAATTGCAAACCCTAAAGAGGTTTTGCGTAAATATCCTCACCAACTTTCAGGCGGCATGTTGCAGCGCATCATGATTGGCATCGCCATTGCCATGAATCCAGATGTTTTGATTGCAGACGAACCTACAACGGCCATCGACAGCATCACGCAATACGAAATCATGAAGGAATTTATCCGCCTGAAAGAGATGGGTATCACCATGATATTCATTACTCACGATTTAGGCGTTGCCTCTATGGTTGCCGACAAGATTGTTGTGATGAACAAAGGCAAAATTGTTGACCGTGGGACTTTTGAAGAAATCAAAAATAATCCTAAAGATGACTATACCAAAGCCCTTGTTGAGCAAAAGCTTGCCGTGTTGAAAGCGTTTAAGGCCAATTTAGGAGACGTTTCACATGCTTAAAATGAGCAATATCAATATGAATTTTAAAAGTGAAATAGACTCGAGCATTCAAAAGGTCTTGAAGAACGTTTCACTCACTGTAGAAAAGGGCGATTGCCTTGGCATTCTTGGTGAAAGTGGTAGCGGTAAGTCAACACTTGGCCGCATTATGGTGGGCATTTTGCGTCCAACATCTGGAGAATACACCTTTCTTGATGCCAATCCCTACAAAAGCAAAGCCGAAAAGCGCATATTGCAGCATAATATCAGTGTTGTTTTCCAAGACTACAATACTTCAGTTAATCCACGCTTTACGGTTGAAGAAATTATTGCAGAGTCTGTCAATGTTCTTGCAAAACGCAACAAAGAAAAAGTCGATGTCAAAGCCACTGTAAAAGAATATCTGCATGCAGTTGGGCTTAGCGACGATTTCTTAGACCGTTTTCCGCATCAGCTTTCAGGTGGCCAATTGCAACGCGTGTGCATTGCACGTGCTATTGCCGTGAAGCCACAAGTAATCTTGCTTGATGAAGCCATTAGCTCCCTTGATGCGCATACACAAGTGCAGATTATGGAACTTTTGCGTGACCTGCAAGCTAAGTACAACTTGACCTACGTCTTTATTACGCACGACTTAACGGCCATTACCTATCTTTGCAACAAAGTAGCCTTCCTTTATCAAGGTGAAATTACAGAAATGATAGCTGTGAAAGACATTGCAAAGACCAAGAATGCGTATGCCAGAAAGCTTATTGATGTGGTTATAGATATTTAATACTTCCATGCGCCGTATTTTACCATCCAACGTCTCCAACTTCCAACGCAAATAAAAAGTTTTGGGGGAAGGGGATGG
>JAWXUA010000146.1:0-6814 GCA_044433065.1 Pseudomonadota bacterium | reverse complement strand
CCCAAGCCCCCCATCCCTCTTCCAAACTTTTTATTTGCGACGGAAGTTTACGTCGCTGATTGGAAGTTTACGTCGCTGATTGGAAGTTTACGTCGCTGATTGGAAGTTCGCGACGCATGGGAGGTGAGTTTTTTTATGCCTCGCCACCTTGTGGTCTGCGGCGACGTGGGCGCCGACGTTGTTGTGGTCGTTGGCTGTCCATATTTTGGTCATGGTTTGGATTTTGGTCTCGATTTTGGTCTCGACTTTGGCCTCGGCTTGCATCACGTTCTGTATCTCGTGGGCTTTGGCAGTCATCACGACGGTCATCACGACGCTCTCGATTATATTGGCGTTGGCCTTGCTCGCGTTGGCCACGTTCTCCGCGTTCTCCGCGTTCTCGCTGATTTTGTCCGCGTGTTTTCTGTTCATGACGTTCAGGCATCTGCGCTTTAGGGAGTGGCGGTGCATCATGCAAGGTCTGCTGATAATGCGCATCCAAGAGCATGGCCAGAAGAGCCACATGCTCCTCATCGTTGCCAAGGTCATGAGCCATGCTTGTAAAGCGTTTGAGCCGTTCTTTTTGCAAGCCCGTCAAACGTCGATAATCTGCTTCAAGCAAGGCTGTGAGGCGTGCTGTGACAACTTGGGCAACATCATCATCCTGTGGCGTAGGTCGTTGTGGAATGTCCATGCGATAATGCTGGGCAATGCGTTGCAATTCAATCTTTTGCATAATGTCCACAAGGGAAACAACAGTGCCCACACTACCAGCACGGCCAGTGCGGCCAGCTCGGTGGATATAGCTCTCACGGTCCTCTGGTGGCTCGTACAAGAAAACATGGGATAGGTTAGGAATATCGATGCCCCGAGCAGCTACGTCTGTGGCAACCAAGAAGCGCACTTCGTTATGGCGTAAACGTTCCAGAACACGCTCACGCTTGCTTTGGGACAAGTCCGCACACAGTTCATCAGCATTATAGCCAAAGCCCTGCAAGACCGCTGTTACATAGTGCACATTAGCCTTGGTATTACAGAAAATAATGGCCGAGGTGGGATTTTCCATTTCAATGAGACGCACAAGGGCACGGTCTTTTTCCATGGGACGCGCTTCGCAATAGGTGTGGTGCGTTTGGGCCACATGCACTTGATTATGACTGAGGCTGAGCATTTGTGGTTCGCGCAAAAATTCGCTTGCCAGATTGAGTACATGCTGCGGATAGGTTGCGGAGAAAAGACAGGTTGGTACATGGCGGCGCGGCAAATAACGCTGAATTTCTTTCATGTCAGGGTAAAAGCCAATGGACAGCATGCGGTCTGCTTCATCAAAGGTCAGAGCGCGCAAGTCATCCAATTGCAAGGTGCGGCGTAAAAGGTGGTCCAAAACGCGGCCCGGTGTGCCCACCACAAAGTGCGCTCCAGCACGCAAGGCGTCGTTTTGCTTACCATAACCAACACCGCCATAAGCTGCAGCGACACGTAAACCTGTGCCAGCAAAGATGGTCTTGGCTTCATATTCAACCTGCAAGGCAAGCTCGCGCGTAGGCACAAGCACAAGGGCTTGTGTGCTTGGCTCGTTGGGATCGAGGCGTTCTAATAAAGGAAGGATGAACGCGCCTGTTTTGCCGCTACCTGTGCGTGATTGGACCATAAGGTCACGACCAGCCATAAGATACGGCAAGGCGTGAGCTTGAACGGGCATAAGGCTACGCCAGCCAGCATTGGTACAAGCCTCTTGAATAGCCTCAGAGACATCAGAGAGCTGCACTGGTGCTAAACGGTCTTCAGGTTCATCCACACGGGCAAGCTCTTCGCGTACGCGCATAGCAGGATCCATGGCGTCATTTTCGTCCCAGCCATCAGTATTATTTGTGCATTCGCAGTCGTTATTTTTGTAGTCGTTGTTCGTGCAGTTGTTTTTTGTGCAGTCGCAAGACGATTTTGGGGCATGTATCATAAAAGTCCTTATACTCTTGAGGAAGAGCTGTACTGTAAAAGGCGATAGTATGGAGGAATTGAGTGCATAGTGTATGAAATAGCAGTGAAATACAGCATGAAATACATTGGCCATGTGGCTACACGCGAGCATGCCTTCTATATATCAAGGTTTTCTATACCGTGATTGATGGGCACAACAAAGCGCACCACAAGGCAGATAGGCAGGCCAGAGTATGGGAACTATTTGACCATACGCGAAGCAACAGCAACTGCATATCATTCTTATGCTGTGACGAAGAAAGGAACTGCTAAGGGCATTCTTTGTATGGGGATGCGACTCTTATTTACCAGCAAGGCGCGCCATAATGATTTCTGCATCATGGGCTTGTGCAGTAGCTTCAAGCTCTGAAGAACCGCTATGACATACAATAGTACCGTCTTGCCACTCAATGTAGCCAGCAGAAAGTACCTTTGTATACGGCATTTGCTCGCGCATATCACCGTGATCTACGCGTCGAGGAAATAAAAATGGTTCAGGACGGCCTGAAAAGTCTTCAAAAATAATATATTTCATATATGAGGCTCCTTGTGGAGAATGCATTCATGGTAAGGGGTTTTTCTTAGAAGGTCTAGCCCTTGGCACATCTTAGAAAAAAATACGCGCAAAGGAAATTTAATCTCACTTTATAGGAATTGCTTTGTTGACTCTACAGTATTTTATGCAGTATAACTCTTGTGTCGATGAAAAACGGCAACAACATATTGCAGAAAAAAAGTGGGGACATATGGAAGAGTATTTAAAAGGTGCACTTGAAATAGTGAAGGCACAAGCTGGTGTGCGTGCCATGACTGAAGAAGAAATGATTGCAATGGTGCAAAAGTTGACTACAGAAATTAAGACCTTATGCACACAGTATTGCATGGGTGAAAGTGATAATGCATGCGGGGCTGAAGTTTCTAGCGAAGCTGAAGCAATTGAAGTATGTCACGTAGAGCCTAAAAAAGCGATTAAAGAAAAGGCAATTGTGTGTTGTGAGTGTGGAAAATCCTTTAAAATTATTACTAAAAGACACTTAGCACAACATGGCTTGACGCCTGAAACATATAGAGAGAAGTATGGCTATGCAAAAGGCACACCTCTCGCATGTAAAAATTTACAACGTATGAGACGTAATAAAATGAAAGACATGAAGTTATGGGAACGTCGTAAACCTGTATAGACATGTTATGTTATTTTATTAAAGAACGCAGGCTGCAAGGCTTGCGTTTTTTTTATTACATATACAGTTAGGCACTCGTTATGTGTAGGCGAAATAGTATAGAAAGCAAAAATATAAAATAGTATTGAAAACAAAAAAAAGTGCTACAAGCAATACTTGTAGCACTTTATAATTTAGGCTGTGATAAGTGGGTTTTTACGACGCTTTTCCCAGAGCTTCATGTCCTTCATCTTTTTGCGGCGTTCACGTTGAAGTGACTTGCAAACGAGAGGTATGTCTTTTTTGTAGCCGTACTTGTCACGGTATTCTTCAGGGGTCATTTCGTGCATGGCCAAGTGGCGGCGCGTAATGATTTTGAAGCTCTTACCGCATTCAAGGCAGGTGATGGATTTTTCTTTCAAAGCCTTAGAGCTGTCTACAGCAACTGCTTCCAATTCTGGTTGTTCTGCAACTTCATCTGCTGTACCAATATGGCGAATGGCTGTAGCAAGTTTGAACACCATAGAGCTGATTTCTTCTTCAGTCATAGTACGGACGCTAGCTTGAGCTTTAACAATTTCCAAAGCTTGTTTGAGATAATCTTCCATCATAACTCCTTATGAATTATTTTTTAAATTTAGTGCGTTTGTTGTTCTGCAGGGATGCTGTATAAATGCAATAGCACTATACTTTAAAAGATGCTATGATTATTTCATGTAAAAATAAAATTTTTTGTCTATAAAGGCATTTTTTTTTGTCTTATTTGAGTGGATACTGCTTGATTGAGAGGCAACAGTAGTAATATTTTTGTGGAGTACTCATGCATGTGCATGCTTTTTTTAAGAAAACCTCCTTTTTTTGTATGATATATCGCGTACACACAGATAAAGAAAAGGGCCCTTTCTCGAGCCTATTAGCTAAGGTTTGGTGTATGGTTTTCAAGCTATCGTCTATACTAGAGGTTTGCAAACATCGTCCATGTAAAACAACGTTTAGCAAGACCATATTGCTTTTGTTTGGCATATAAGGAGTTTGGATAATTATTGTCTATAATGCTCTTTTTAGGGCATATTCGCTATATACAAGTGTCCTTGAACTCGCTATACGCCAAGGCAGAGAGACATACATTTTTAGGGCATTTTTAGGCCATTCTTAGGGCATTCTTGGGGCATTGCTTGACATTACTTGGCATTGCTCGACATCAAACTGATATGATATTTTTAATGAAGCTACATATAGGCTTTTGCATTTGCTATGATTTTGCGTTGGCATCTCATAGTATAATAAAAGACAATTTTTTATAGAAAGGAAATTTCAAGTACGTTTATGGTACCTAATCAGAAAAAAGCCTATATATATGGATGTGCAACTGTGCTGATGTGGTCCACGGTGGCTGCAGCTTTTAAAATGGGCTTGCAGCATATGGCTCCTGTGCAGTTAGTTTTTGTGTCAACTATAGTATCACTGCTTTTTTTGCTCTGTCTTCTTGCATTCCAAAAACGCTTAGGTGAGCTACGCCAAGTTGGGCGGCGCGATGTATTGCTGTGTGCGTTTCTTGGTTTTCTCAATCCCTTTTTATACTATTTGGGGATTTTTGAGGTCTATAATGTCTTGCCAGCACAAATAGCCCAGCCCGTAAACTATACATGGTCTATTATGCTCGCTCTCTTGTCTGTACCCTTTTTGGGCCACAGCATGCGCCGTCTGGAATGGGTGGCTATTACAGTAAGTTATCTTGGTGTCGTGGTTATCGCATCTCGTGGGGAATTGGATGGCTTAGCCCACAGTAACTGGTATGGTTTATCTCTTGCGCTCGGAAGTACTATGTTGTGGTCACTGTATTGGATCTTTAATACAAAGTCGCGTCTTGAGCCTGTGCTTGGTCTGACGCTCTGTTTTGCCTTTGGTTTGCCGTGGATTATCGTAACCAGCATTGTCCTGCTTGGTTGGGAAGGCTTTGCTATTCCCATCACAGCCATTCCCTATGGCATCTATGTGGGGCTCTTTGAAATGGGGCTTTCATTCGTCTTTTGGCTACTAGCTTTGCGCTATACAACGTCCCTAGGGCGCATCAGTAACCTTATTTTCTTCTCGCCCTTTCTTTCGCTGATACTCATCAATGTTGTTGTGGGCGAAACTATTCTACCAAGCACTCTACTAGGTCTTGTGTGCATCGTAGCAGGCAACCTCTTACAGCAGTATGCAACACGCAGGGCGTAGGATTATTTTTGATAACTGTGGGAGGGATGCTTTTTGAAAAAAGTTTCCCTCCCACAGACCCCTTCCCTTCCAAAACTTTTTATTTGCGATGATAATTCGGACTTTGTATGGACATTGGCGGCGCATGGGAGGGCTGGGGAAGCGTTCTTCAGAAAGTTCTCCCCTCAGCTTGTTTACCTATCAGCTTCCAACAACACCCATGTCAGCTCATGCTTATTGCATGAAAGGTGCATGATGCGCGAGTTCGGGATAGCAGCGAAGCCAGCGATAGCTTCGTAATCTGTTTCAGCTTGGAGCTTGATGGTGCAGATGAAGTTGCGGCATGTGCCAAGCTCGAGCCAACGCTGGACCGTGGCAAGCAACCTATCTGGGTAGCAAATGACGTCAGAAAAGAACCAATCAACGTCACCGGCGTGGCGTGGGTCAAGCCCAAAGGCACTGCCTGTGCAGAAATTAACATTGGGCATGGCTGCGATGTGCGGTGCAATGTCGGCTTTGTCTACGCTGAAGACTTTGGCCCCAAGGCTTGCGAGCACCCATGTCCAGCCACCAGGACAACTGCCCATGTCGAGGCAAAGTTCACCTTCTTTGGGATAGACGCCAAGGACCGTAAAGGCTTCCCATAATTTGAGATAGGCGCGGGTCGGTGGGGTGGTCTTATTTTCAGCGAAGTTGACCACGCCATCAGGGAAGGCTGAGGTGCAACGGGGCGAGGCTATGATGGTGTCTTGGTCCCAGAGAGTCCACGAGCCAAGGGGCGCTGTGGGTGCTGGTGTGCCGAAGACGTGGGGCTTATGTTTGATATGTGGAAGCTTGCCTTGGATGAGGGCAGCGCGGCGGTGGTGACCTGTGCTGTGCAGGTACCAATTACGTTGCATGGACTTAAGATGATTAGCCCCTTCATTGATGGAAGCAATATGCACAAGGCTTGAGTCGAGCCATATATTTTGTGCCCACACAGCGTGGTGCGGTCCACCAGACGCCATAATAAGCTTGCCGCGAACTTCCATGACGCGGTTTCCTAATTCTTTGATGAGCTCGTGTTCATAGCCGTCTGCGGCCACGTACATAGTAAAGCGTTGCATATGTTTTCCTTCAACAATAAATATAGTGGGCATTCTTGCCTTTGTCATGTGCAAAGGACTTGTATACGCTTCATGGCCGTTCGTAAAGGTTTCCCCGCCCCCCCCCAGACTCCCCATCCCTTCTAAACTTGTTAATTGCGATGAAAGTATGGTTTTTTAAGGGTGATTATAGCGCATGGTGATTGAGTATCTTGCTATCTATTGTATTACATAATTTTTCCCGAACATCATACGGAGCCATACGTATTTTGCTCAATGATGATATGTTACGGCCACGATGAATTACTATATTGTTCTCCCCCATGCGCCGCAAATTTCATCCAACGACCTCAACTTTCATCGCAATGAAAAGTCTTTGAAGGGGATGGGGGTCTGGGGGAAGGGGAAACTTTC
>JAWXUA010000145.1:0-6960 GCA_044433065.1 Pseudomonadota bacterium | reverse complement strand
CCCCCCAGTCCATCATAACCCCTACCCCACACCAAAAAACCATGCGCCAACTCGACACCCTTCTGGTCCACCCAGACCCAACCATACGCCAACAATTGCGCCGCGCCTTGAGCTCGGTGGATTTTCTGCGCGTTCTGGGTGAAGCTGTGCATGTGGAGGAAGCGTGGCATTTATTGCGTGCATTGCCGTATGGCGTGGTCTTTATGGGCATTGAGCTTGACCATGAACAGGGAACGGAAGGGACCGCAGGATATGTAAGCGATGAGGAAGGGACCTCAAAGAGTGAAAACGGCATGGACTTAGCGCGGCGCATCCTGCACCAAAAGGTGCAAAACTGCCAAAGTCATGGAGCCGCTGTGGTCTTTTTGGCACATGATGATGCCATGACCTTTGAGGCTTTCGATCTTGGAGCAACGGACTATTTGATTTTTCCTTGTAGCCAAGAGCGTTTAGAGAGAACGCTCATGCGCTTAAAACAATTCCGTAGCGATTTCAGACTTGCGCCGCAGCAAAGCTTCACCGCAAGTAAGCAAGATTGTACGCCACCAAATCATACACCACATAGTGCCACACCGTCACAAGATAGTGCCCATGAACAAGAGCAAACCCTGCAATTGCCCATGGATAGCCATGCCCAAGACGATTTCACAACAGCCCTGAAAAAAGCGTGGAATGCTGAGGCTGGCCCAACGTCACCAGAGCTCAATAAGCTCAGCATCAGCGTTGGCGGTCGCACCCTGCTCTTGCCGTACGAGGACATTACCTTCATCGAAGCCGATGAAGATTACAATCACGTACATACGGCGGACAACAAATTTCTCACGAGCTATCGGCTGAAAAATCTCGAAGATCGTTTGCGATCCCACGGTTTTTTCCGTGTGCATCGCAAATACCTTGTTAATCTTCAAATGGTCACAGAACTTGTTTCCGTTGCAAGCGGCAATTGCCTTTTGCGCACGGCTGGCCGCACACGCATTGAACTGCCCATCAGCCGCCGACGGCTCAGCGAACTCAAGCACGCATTGGGACTGTAATCATGAAAAGACACAATCCGACGCCAAGCGCACAACACATGTCGCCCCAAAATCATACCACAGAAACGCTCTTGAACGAAGACCGCGTTTTCCGGCCGCTGCCCAAAGTCATGGCCAATGCCGTTGTCAATCCACAGGATTTAACGCGCGCAAAGGTTTTGGGCGACAGCAATCCCCTCGGATTTTGGGAAGATGCAGCGGAGGAACTCCAGTGGTTCAAGCGTTGGACCAAAGTCCTTGATGAAAGCAATGCCCCATCCTATGCATGGTTTTCTGGCGCGCTTTGCAATGTGGTGCACAATGCCCTTGACCGCCATCTGGACACAGCCAATCGCCACAAGCTCGCTCTCATCTGGGAAGGCGAAGATGGGCAAAGTCGGCGTTTTACGTATTTTGATATGCACCGCGAGGTCTCAAAGCTTGCTGGCCTTTTCCTGTCACTGGGCATTGAGCAAGGCGACCGCATCCTCATCTATATGCCGTCCCTGCCTGAAACTGTTTTTGCCATGCTTGCGGCGGCCAAAATTGGCGCGGTACACAGCACCGTTTTTGGGGGCTTTTCTGCTGGTGCTCTTGCGGACCGCATTGCCGATGCAAGTCCCAAGCTTCTTTTCACCGTGGATGCCTTTTACCGCAACGGACGCCTTGTGGAGCTCAAGCCCATTGCTGACGCGGCCATAGCCAAGGTGAAAAAGGGCCTAGCCCACGGCAATCCCATGCCCTTGCAGCATACAATCGTAGTACAACGCGCGCCTTCAGGACACGTAGGTGTTCCCATGCAGGCTGGCCACGACCTTTGGTATCACGAGGCTATGCAAGCCCAGACCACCAATGCTGTGACCCAAGCCTTGCCAGCTGATGCGCCGCTCTTCATGCTCTATACCTCTGGAACCACAGGCAAACCCAAAGCCCTTGTGCACAATCATGGCGGCTATATGGTTGGTGTGCACCGCACCATGCGCTGGGTTTTCGACATTAAGCCCACAGATATTTTCTGGTGTACTGCGGAACCTGCTTGGATTACGGGCCATAGCTATGGTGTTTATGGTCCTCTCATGGCTGGGGCCACTGCTGTACTCTATGAAGGGCATCCGCTCTATCCAGCGCCTGACCGCCTTTGGGACATGGTGGAGCGTTGGGGTGTCAATATTCTCTACACCGTGCCCACCATCATACGCATGCTGCAAAAGGCCGACCCAGAGGGCACAAAGCATGTGGCCAAGCACGATATTTCGAGCTTGCGTCTTTTGGCTACCGTGGGTGAACCCATTAGCCCTGAGACATGGATGTGGTTCTATCGCTGTGTGGGCCGCAGTCAATGCCCCGTACTTGATACGTGGTGGCAAACAGAAACAGGCATGATTATGCTATCACCGTTGCCCATTTCTGCCTTAAAGCCCGGTTCTGTGGCGCGGCCATTTCCAGCTGTGGATGTGGATATTGTGGATGCTGATGGACAAAGTGTGCCCTGTGGGCGCGGTGGCTATCTTGTGGTGAAACGCCCATGGCCCGCCATGGCTAGCGGCGTTTTTCATGATGACGAAACCTTTAAGCGGCTGTATTGGGAACGTTTTCAAGGCGTCTTTTGGAGTGGCGACGTGGCACGTCGTGATGATGATGGCTACATTTGGATCCAAGGTCGTGCTGACGATGTTATGGTCATCGCTGGTCACAGAGTTGGCACTGCTGAAATGGAAGCGGCCCTTGTATCTCACTCTGCTGTGGCTGAATGCGCTATTATTGGCGTGCCCGATGCCATGCGCGGCGAAGTTGCCAAGGCCTTCGTGGTTATCAACGAAGCATGGTGCGATGAGCATGACATCTATCTGACCCTCGACGACGACAAGCAGATAACGGACGGTCCCGACGGTCCAGACGGTCCCGACTGTCCAGACTGTCCAGACGGCCCAGACTGTCCCGACTGTCCAGACGGTCCCGACTGTCCAGAGGGGCCAGACGACCCAGACCTAAGAACCCTTGCCCAAGAACTCAAACACCATGTGCGCCGCGAACTTGGGCCCGTGGCCGTCCTGCGTGATGTGACCTTCCGCTACAGCCTACCCCGTAACCGCAGCGGTAAAATCATGCGCCGTGTCCTCCGTAGCGAAGAGGAAGGCTCCGATATGGGCGATATTTCAACACTGGATTTTATGTGATTAGTACGCTGAGGGAAGGGAAAACGTTCTTCAGAAAATTTCCCCTTCCCCCAGTTTAAATCCAGTTCAAACCCAGTTCAAACCCAGTTCAAACCCAGTTCCAACTCAGCTCAAACTCACTCCAAACCAAAATCTACAATTTTGCGGTACAGCGTTTGCCGTGAGATACCTAGATTACGGGCGGCTTTAGCTTTGTTGCCATTGGTGCGTTCTAGGGCTGCAAGCAGGACTTCTTTATCAAGGCCCATATGGTGGCTGAGGCTTGGGATATAGGCTCCCTGACTATGCACATCACTGGGTAAATCTCTGATATCAATGAAATCATCTTTGCATAGGATAAAGCCATGCTCTACAGCGTGGCGCAGTTCCCGTACATTGCCAGGCCAATGGTATTGCAAAAGGCAGCGCATGGCAGCATCGGTGAAGCGCATGACGGTACGTGAAAATTGCTGATTAAAGATGCTGATGAAGTGCTCGGCCAAAAGGGTGACGTCTTCGAGTCGCTCACGTAAGGACGGTAATTCCACTTCGACCACGCGCAAACGATAATAGAGGTCTTCGCGGAAACGACCTTCTGCTACAAGCTGACGCAAGTTGCTGTTGGTGGCTGCGATGACCCGAACATTGACGCGTGTGGTTTTGGTGTCGCCCACGCGCTCAAACTCCCGCTCTTGTAGGACACGCAAAAGACGCAATTGCACTTGGGGCGAAATTTCGCCGATTTCATCAAGAAAAATGGTGCCACCATGGGCAAGCTGAAAACGGCCTACGCGGTCACGCACAGCCCCTGTGAACGCACCACGCACATGGCCAAAAAGCTCACTTTCGAGGAGAGTTTCTGGTAGGGCTGAACAGTTTACTTTAACGAGTGGCCCTGTTGCGCGTGGGCCTGCGTTGTGTAAAGCCTCGGCCACAAGCTCTTTGCCTGTGCCGCTTTCACCTAAGATGAGGACTGTGGTGTCCGTTGGCGCGAGGTCACGTAAAAAATACTCAACACGCCGTATGGCCGCAGAATTACCCACAAGGCCATATTTATTAGGCACATGGGAAGCGAGCTTTGGCAAACCTGCACGAACAAAACGTGTGATATCCCGCATGGTGAGCACTGCACCAAAATGCTCGCCCTTGTCCCCATGAAATGGCGATGCAGAGACTTCGAAATCCAGCTCTTCGCCATCATCAAGGCGTAGGACAACCCGTTGGCGCGACATACTTTCTCGCGATTCAAGGGCACGCTCAAGCACATCATCAAGCTGACCGCGCCACGCTTGTAAAACCTCTTGCCATGGCTTCTCTTCTACATTTTCGCGCTCAAGCTGTAAGGCGTTGAGACCTGCATCATTGATACAGACCACACAGCCTTTAGCATCAACACTCACCAAAATGTCGCCAACACTGCGGAAAATGGCTTCCACATGGGCGCGGCTCCAAAGCAGATCATGTACTAAGTCATCACGCTTATCGCAGACTTTCCTATAGTCACAAGCGCGTCGCACTTTAATGACAAACTCTTCTGGCTTGATGGGCTCCATGACATAGGTATAAATGCGCGAGTCATCGATGTACTGCAAAAGCTCAAAATGCACAGCATCCACCAGTAAAAGCACTGGTACAGAGGCAGGAATACACTGCAAAGCTTGCCGCACAGCACATTTTTTCTGTGTACTTTGGCCAATACTTTGTATCTGTGCGCCGATGTCCTTGCAAGCAAATCCATCACCCAATGCACCACCCGACGCACCAAGAGCTGCCATACACGCATGTAAATTAACAATAACCGCGTGCGGCGTCCAAAGACCCATGGCAGACTGCGCCGAAGCAATGTTTGGCACTTCAGTAACATCAAAACCTACGCGGCACAAAGTATTTGCAAGATAAGAACAAGCGTCCTCATCTTCCTCAATAATCAAAATATGCGGTATGACTTCTGTCTTCTCCAACGGCATCTATCCCAGAGCAAAGGCTCAATATTCTTACATACAAGGAAAAATCAAATTCTACTGAAATAAGTATCCGTATTTCACGCCAAGGCCATCAGTGCGCTCCACAATCTTCAGAGCAAGCGCATCCACATCTTCAGCCGTCACAAGACCAAGCTCGCGGGCAAGATAGTGGCGTAAAGTCCCTTCGCTTTGAGAGAAAACCCAAACCACAGCATAGGCAGAGCCAACACTAGGACGGCTTGGGAATTCAGCCTTGGTTGAAAGCAGAATGCGCATCTTGGGCACGTCTTTTTCCGTCAAGGTGAAAAGACTTGCCGTATTGAAATGCTCTTTAAGGCGCAAGGCAAGGCGTGCACCAAGGCTATCCGAGCCTTCGTACTCCACCGCCACAGCTGTAGCCCGATCACCATCCGTAGCTGGCAAATCTGGCAAGCTTGCAGCCGTTGGGCTGTTTGCCGTCGTATCAGCAGCCAAGCAAGAAGCACTCATTGCAAACAAGATTACCAAGCTAAGGAAAACATGACGTACAATCTTCAACATGATTTTCTCCTGTATGCTGCATTACATTCTATGCAATTTTTTCAGCCAACGCTCTTTCATCAGCCAAGGTGATTTCTTTATCAATTCGCTGGCTCAATATCAAGGAGCAAACCGCAAGGCATGCCCCTGCAAAAAACGGAATTCGGTAATCTATCATCCACAAAAGACCGCCAATTGTGGGAATAAGCACCGCCGCCACATGGTTTACACTCATGCCAACAGCCATACTTGGCGCAATATCTTCAGGTTCTGCAATCTTTTGGAAAAAAGTACGTACTGCAATGACAAAATTAAAGAGTACGTGGTCCAAAACATAGAGCACCCCTGCCACAATAGGACTATCCGTCAACGCGTACGCAATGAAAATACCGATAAGAGCAGTATATTCAATGCTTAAAATAGTACGCTCACCAACGGCATTAATAGCTCTGCCAATAAGTGGATTAAGGAACCAATTCACCGCGTGGTTAAACATAAAGAGCAAAGCCACGTCACGCAAGGCAAAATTAAAATGGTCTACCAACAAGAATAAGGAAAACACCGTGAAAATTTGGCGTCGTGCACCTGACAAAAAGGTCAACACATAAAAAAGCCAATATTTCTTTTTCAAAATCATCTTGCGGCGTTGCTTTGGCTTTGTCGGATCACTAGGATCCATGGTCAAGGCAATCAAGCCAGCGCACAAAGCAGCCGAACCCACCACAAGATACAGGCTCGTAAACGTAAAATAATTCGCTAGAAAAAATAAACTGGCGCTCATGAGCAGACTGCCACCAGCCGTAAAGCCGCGGATTTTACCCATGACAAGTGGTGCTTGCTTCTTATCAAAATACTGCAACTGCAAAGACTGGCTCGTCGCCTCAAAAAAATGGTCACCAATGGATGTGATAAAGGTCGTGGCAATAAGCCCAAGCCAGAACGGAAAAAAGCCCGTAGCCATGACGCCAACACCCAAAATACAAATAAAGACCGCCGCCAGTCGATGCTCCCTCGCAACCAGCAGTAGCGGTATCAATCCCAAGGTCAAAAGACCCGGAACCTCTCGAATAGACTGTACAAAGCCGCTCTGTGCGCCTGTCAGGCCAGCACCTTGCACCGCAAAGTTTGTGTACAAAACCTGCCAACCCTGAAAGCTCATAGCACAGCCAAAGGATAGGAGCAGTAAGTAGAAGAACATCCGTTTATCTTGCAAGTCGGCGATGCGTAGTTTGTTGCCCATGGTGGTGGTCCTTTAGGAAAGGAAACTGGGGGAAGGGGAAAACTTTTGAAAAAGTTTTCCCCTTCCCC
>JAWXUA010000144.1:0-7047 GCA_044433065.1 Pseudomonadota bacterium | reverse complement strand
GGGGGAGGGAAAGCCCTTTTCAAAGGGTTTCCCTCCCCCAGCTAGCCAAAATTACCAACTAACTACCAAACTCTCCGCATGGGCAGACCCATGGCAGCGAGCTCATCCTTGAGACCAGGAATGGTGTAGGTTCCGTAGTGGACGATGGAAGCGATGAGAGCAGCGGTAGCACGGCCTTGGGTGAGGGCATCGTACATGTGCTGAGCGTTGCCGGCGCCACCAGAGGCGATGACAGGGATAGTGACAGCATCGCAGATGGCTCGGGTGAGGTTCAGCTCGTAGCCGTCTTTGGTGCCGTCAGCATCGATGGAGTTGACGCAGAGCTCACCGGCTCCAAGATCTTCGCAGTGCTTGGCCCATTGAATGGCGTCTATGCCCATGTACTTGCGGCCACCGTGGATGACGATTTCATAGCCTGATGGGATGGTGTCAGAGACTGGAACTTGCTTGACGTCCATGCCGACAACGATGGCTTGGGAACCGAAGATAGCAGCACCTTCGCCAATGATATCAGGGTTTTTAACGGCACCAGAATTGACGGAGACCTTTTCTGCACCAGCGTTGAGCACGTCGCGCATGTCGGCAACAGTGTTGATGCCACCGCCAACGGAGAAGGGAATGAAAATTTCAGAGGCCACACGCTCGACAACGTCAAGGAAGATGCCGCGCGCTTCGTGGGATGCTGTGATGTCGTAGAAAACGATTTCGTCAGCACCTTCTTGGTAGTAGCGACGAGCCGTTTCTACTGGGTCGCCAATGTCAACATTGCCTTCAAATTTAACACCTTTGGTGAGCCGACCGGCACGCACGTCAAGACATGGGATTACACGCTTATTAAGCATTTTGGGCCTCCAAGCAGTAGTCGTAGAAATTGCGGAGCAGCTGGAGACCGGGTCGGCCGCTCTTTTCTGGGTGGAATTGGCATGCCCAAAGGCCCTCACGCCCATGGATAGCGCAGAATTCCTTACCATAATAGGAGGTAGCCATGGTGTATTCTGGCGCAGGTTCTGGGTAATAGCTGTGCACGAAGTAGAAGGAGGCTTCTGGGTCGATATCCTTTAAGAGGGCTGTAGGCTTGCTTATGGTGAGGGTGTTCCAGCCCATGTGCGGCACGCGGATGGGTGTCCCTGTTTCGTCCACAAGCTTGGAATCAAACATGCGGCAAATGCCAGAGATAATGCCAAGAGATTTGGTGTCGTTTTCTTCGCAATAGTCCAGAATAATTTGACAACCAAGACATACGCCAAGCAGTGGTCGACCAGAAGCTACATGCTCACGAAGCACCACATCAAGGCCAGATTTCGTCAGCGTATCCATGGCTTGACCAGCAGCACCCACACCTGGAAAGATGACACCGTCAGCCTTGCGAATGGTGTCCGCGTCCGCCGTAATCACACAAGGTATGCCAAGACTGTCGAGAGCGCGGCGTACGCTAGTCTGATTGCCAGCCTTATAATCGAGAATGGCGAGCATAAGAACCTCAAAATGCTATAATATTTGTTCCATATACTGTACGTATAAAAATGACAAAATAGTTAATTACGCACATATATGTATCAGCCAGCGGCCAAAGGTGCAAGCGATGAATTGCAGGTATGCTTGGGTATTTGTGGGGCTGTTAGCTTGCTGAAAAAAAGAAAGGTACAGCAAAAAATCCCTTTGAGTACGCACAAAGACTTGACGAAGTTCACAGTACAAGGCATGCTCACTATACTATTTTTGTTGTAGACTATTTCATAACGCAACAAGACTGCTGTACTTATGTATTGATACACATTTTCACCCATATTCTATGGGTATACACTTTAGCTACGGAGACTAGTATGAAATCTCGCATGATTTTACTGGGCAATGTTATTCTTATCCTTATGATGACAGTGCTTTTGGCTGGTTGTCCATGGCACCATCACCATGGTGGTGGCGGTAAGGGCCATGGCGGTGGTGGTCATGGTGGTGGTCATGGTGGTGGCAAGGGACATTCTGAAATCCTTGACACAACCCTTTATGCAGATGCTGGCATGGTTATGCTCGCAGCACAAAATCCACCAAGACAGCAAAAAGGCCAACAAGGCCATCAGAACGGTAATCGTGGCGGCAAGCAAGAGTATCAGCAGAACCAGCACAACAAACAGGGTCAGCATAACAAGCAGGGCCAGCATAACAAGCAGGGCCAGCATAACAAGCAAGGCCAACAAAATAATAACCAAAAAGGCCCTCAACAGCCCATCAGAAGCTAACGTACTCGTCACACTGTAGCTGTGAATACCTTCTTTTCATGGCACTTTTAGTGTATGACAGCATATCAAAACGCCCAACTATGAACTCATAGATGGGCGTTTTTCGTGTATAAACATGATGTATCTTGTACAATAAGTATCTTTTTTTATGAAATACTCCTTTATATACTTCAAAAAAAGATTGGAATTACTAATAAATACTATAATAATGCAAAATATACAGCATTATAAAAATAAGACTCAGGCAAAAAACTAGCACATACCACCTTGACTAACTTTGTATAAGCATGCCATCGTACTTCATAAAGAGCATTTGCTTTGCCTTGTTGGGCATATCAAGCTCTACTGTGTCACAAATCCTTTCCCCATATTATTTTCTTACAAATAATAAACCATAAGGATACGCTATGAAATCGCGTTTATTCTCAGCCTTTAGCCTAGTGTTGGTCTTGGCGTTGACCATGCTACTCACAGCATGCTTTCCACCATACCAGCATAGACGCCCATCGCCACCACCAAAGCACTACAGAAAAGCACCACCGCCACCACGCTATCGCTCAGAACTCATGCATGTGGGAACCATTGTGGCCGCCATGCAAGCACAACATATGATGCGTACACTGGATGGTGAAAGCTTGGTCCATGGTCAGCATTTCCTTAACCCAAACGAGGATACAAAGCTGCTAGCCGAGCTTGATGGTGTTGAACTGGTGGCCCACCGCATACTGCCACCGCCGCCGCCGCGTTACCATAGACTGGGGCCTCTACCTAAAAAACGGTTCCATCGCCCACCGCCACCACCTCCACGTCACTACAAAAAACCACACCCTGTACCACCGCCGCACCCAGTGCCCAATCACCGCGGCAACCTTGAGCACCATGTAGCATAAGGCTTTGGGCTATAGCTGGCTTCAACAAGTTCAGTGCAGTAGGAACAAACTACAAGTATAATAAAAACAAACGCTACCCAATGTAAAACGGGTAGCGTCTTTTCATATTATATACATACGGTATAAAGCATGGCGTACGGCAAGCTGTAGTCATGTAATAGCATACATACACATATGCAAAAAACTCTACACTATGGAATAATTACAATACCAACACATAAATTGAGCATTCAAACAATACTATAATGCGGTTATATACGTAATTATATGCCCATTCCATAAAGAGTCTTGACTAAATACGTGCCAGCGTGCACACTTAAAGCATGCAAGCATTTGACATGCCTTGTTTGGCATAGCAAGCTTCTCCATATTCACGTTTATACCCTCACTTTAAGGACGTATCATGAAATTCCGTTTACTTATCTCTTTTATCCTCATGTTTGCCCTTGCTGGCTGTATTCCTCCTCCACATAACACGAGCTCACGCCACACAACGGTCATCCACCATCAAAAGCCTGCTCCTGCTCCAAAGCCTGCGCCTAGCCACAACCAAAAAGTAGACAAGAAGCAGCAACAGCAGATTGAAAAGCAAAAGCAGCAAGATAAAAAACAACAACAGCAAAATAAAAAGCAGCAACAACAAATTGAAAAGCAAAAAAAGCAAAATCAAAAACAGCAACAACAAATAGATAAGTTGCAACAACAGCAAAAGAAGGAGAACAATAAGAACAACAATAAAAATAATAACAACAAGAACGACAAAAAGAATCAAAAAGAGGAATACCCACAACAGGGTCAACAAAAACATAAATAATTCGCCCTCTGGGGAGTCTTTAACCTCATGGGTGGTGGATTAAAGGCAGGCTAACTCTATGTCCATTTTGCTCTCATTGGTCGTATTGGTCCTTCTGCCCATCATCCTGTCCGCATCTGTCTGGCTTACAGTTGGTGCTGTGACAACATTAAGCTCCATGCTTATGTATCTTGCGTAATGCTCTCTCGCAAGGTAAACTACCTATTTTACTAAAGAAACGCCGCCCTATCATCGCATAAGGCGGCGTTTTCTATGTCTATCGCAATTCCTCAGCTGCGCCCATATCGTTAGCTGCGCCCATATCATTATATATAGTGCGCAATCACAAAGCTAAAAAATACGCTAAAGCCCCAATCATTACTCTTGTGCTTTCTGCCGCATTCTGCTATATCACCCAATCCCGTCCGTTATGGGCGAGGAAAAAAATTTGTTGTTTGGTTGGAGGAAACGTATGTCAACCACCCCTGAAACCATGGATTCCATGGAAAATGTAGCTTTTGATGCAGATATGAGCTTCGAAAGCGCACTTGAGGATTACCTCAGCTCTGACTTTGGCGACCTTGAAGAAGGCTCTATCACCAAGGGCGAAATCGTTCGTATCGACGACGATTACGTGCTTGTTGACGTAAACTTCAAGTCCGAAGGTCAAATCGCCGCTAATGAATTCAAGGATGCCGAAGGCAACCTCATCATCAGCGTTGGCGACCGTGTTGATGTGTTCGTTGTTCGCAAGAACGAAAATGAAGGCACCATCACCTTGTCCTACGAGAAGGCAAAGCGCATGCAGCTCTTTGACCAACTCGAAGAAGTTCAAGAAAAGAATGGCGTCATCACCGGACGTATCGTACGTCGTATCAAGGGTGGCTACACCGTTGACCTCGGCGGCGTTGAAGCATTCTTGCCAGGCTCTCACGTGGACCTCCGTCCTGTGCCTGACATGGACGCTCTCGTTAACCAAGAATACGAATTCCGTGTTCTCAAGATTAACCGTCGTCGTAGCAACGTTATCGTTTCTCGTCGTGTACTTCTTGAAGAAGAACGCGATTCCAAGCGTCAAGATCTCCTTTGCACCCTCGAGGAAGGCCAAACCGTTAAGGGTAAGGCTAAGAACATCACCGAATACGGCGTATTCGTTGACCTCGGTGGTCTCGACGGTCTCCTCCACATCACCGACATGTCTTGGAAGCGCATCCGTCATCCTAAGGAACTCGTCACCATGGGCCAAGACCTTGAGCTCAAGGTTCTTTCCTTCGATCGTGACAGCCAAAAGGTATCTCTTGGCATGAAGCAGCTCATCGCTGATCCATGGCAAGACATCACCGGCAAGTTCCCTGAAGGTCTCCGTAGCAGCGGCAAGGTAACCAACCTTGTTGACTACGGCGCATTCGTTGAGCTTGAGCCAGGCGTTGAAGGCCTCGTGCACATCTCCGAAATGTCTTGGACCCGTAAGCTCCGCCATCCTTCCCAGATGGTCCGCGTTGGTGACGAAGTTGAAGTTGTCATCCTCGGCGTCGACCCTGAGAAGAAGCGCATCTCCCTTGGCATGAAGCAAGTTAAGCCAAACCCATGGGAAGTTGTTGCTGAGAAGTACCCTGAAGGTACCATCCTTGAAGGCGGCATCAAGAACATCACCGAATTCGGCATGTTCATTGGTATCGAAGACGGCATCGACGGCCTCATCCACGTGTCCGACATCAGCTGGACCAAGAAGATCCGTCATCCTAACGAACTTTACAAGGTTGGCGACATGGTCCAAGCTAAGGTTCTTACCGTCGATCAAGAGAACGAAAAGTTCACCTTGGGCGTTAAGCAACTCGCTGAAGATCCATGGAGCCGCGTACCTGGTGCATACCCAGTAGGCACCCTCGTTACCGGTCACGTCACCAACATCACCGACTTCGGTCTTTTCGTTGAAGTGGAAGAAGGCATTGAAGGCCTCGTTCACGTTTCCGAAATCAGCCCTAAGAAGGTAAAGACTCCTGCCGAACTCTACAAAGAAGGTCAGGAAATTCAAGCAAAGGTTATCCATGTCAGCGCTGAAGAGCGTCGCTTGGGCCTTTCCGTGAAGCAACTCAAAGACGAAGAAGAACGCCGCAAGCCTAAAGAATTCCGCGCTGGCGCACCTGAAACTGGTGGCCAAACGCTCGGCGATTTGATTAAGCTCGCTCAGGCAGAGGATGCAGCCAACAACTAACGTGCGGCGCACCTTCAGCCAAAGGCATCCATTTATCTTCGGATTCCTTTGTCTTATATTGGCTATGGCCCTCTTTTCGGGGGCCATGGCCTTTTTTTCGCATCTTGTCGACGGGCCCCTGTCCGGCCCACGCATAGGCGTTGTGCGTATCGAAGGCACGATTAGCGATACTAAAAAGACGATGGAATGGATTGCTGAGCTTGAAGAAAAGCCCAATGTGCACGGTTTCCTCATCCGCGTTGATTCACCAGGTGGTGGCGTTGTCGCATCCCAAGAGCTCCACGACGTCATCAAGCGTCTAGCCGAGGACCGACCAGTCGTCGTCTCCATGGGCAGCGTTGCAGCATCAGGCGGTCTCATGATTTCCACCGGTGCAACCCACATCGTGGCCAATGCCTCGACCCTCACCGGCTCCATCGGTGTGAAAATGGAAATGCCCAATGTGGAAAAACTCATGCGTGCCCTAGGGCTCGACCGCAACATCCTCACCTCAGGTGACCTCAAGGATGCCGGCTCACCCTTCCGCACCATGACCGACTCCGAACGCAACTACTTCCAAGCCATCATCATGGAGCTCCACGACCAATTCGTCACCCTCATCGCCGTGGACCGCAATCTCCCCCTCGAAGCCGTCCAATCCTTTGCCGATGGGCGCGTCTTCACAGGAGCCACCGCCCTCGAGCTTGGTATTGTAGACTCCCTTGGTGGAGAACACGCAGCTCTCGATGTCCTCGTACGTCTCTGCCGCCAAGCACAGCCAGCTAGCCCAGAAGCTGAAGCCGCGAATGACGCACCCTATACCCTCATCGAACAGCCAGAAGACACCTCGCTACTCCGAGAACTTCTCCAGTCCGCTCTCGGTATTACACCGCCCACGAGCATGACTAGTCCGCAGTTTTTATATGAATAAGT
>JAWXUA010000143.1:0-7263 GCA_044433065.1 Pseudomonadota bacterium | reverse complement strand
CTGGGGGGAGAGGAAGGACACTTTTTCAAAAGTTTCCTTCCTCTCCCCCCAGTACTACATTCCCACACAGGCCTTGCCATATTTATAAAACAAATGTAAACTATTAGCATGCTTGATTACAGAAGATTAGAAGCGTTTTGCAAGGTATACGAATTGCGGAGTTTTTCTCGCGCTGGCGAGGAACTTTTTTTATCGCAACCTACTATTAGCGCACATGTTTTGTCATTGGAGCGGACGCTGGGAGTGACCTTGTTTGATAGAATGGGTCGAACGGTGGTACCGACGGTGGCTGGTGAGGTGCTGTATAGTCATGGTATGCGAGCTTTTGCGACTTTGGACACAGCAGTATCCGAATTAGCAGCACTACGGGATGATGTCTCTGGGCAACTGGTTTTGGGTGGGAGTACCATACCAGCAAACTATATTTTGCCAGAAGTCATGGGCCTGTATTTGCAGCATTTTCCTGCCGTGAGCCCGAGTCTTGAGGTTGCGGACACAGCCAAGATTATAGAGCTTGTGGGAGAGGGTTCTATATCGCTTGGTGTTGTGGGGGCCACTGAAGCTCTTGCTGATTTGCATTTTGAGCCTATTTATACGGATAATTTTGCTGTGGTTGTGGCTCCTTCGACAGTGGAGCGACTTGGCATTCCTGCACAAATGACTGCGGAAAAAGTACTTACGTTACCGTGGGTTATGCGTGAAATGGGTTCAGGCACACGGAGCACGTTCTTTGAGGCTCTAACTGCATCGACCAAAAGCGAAATTGACACGCGCAAAATCAACACTGTTCTCACCGTAGGCACAACAGAAGCAGTTTTGCGCTATGTGCTTGCTGGTCTTGGAGTTGGTGTTGTGTCACGTTTGGCTGCACAAGCCATGCTATCAAGCGGTGCTTTGCAGGAAATCACCGTGGAAAACTTCACAGCCACGCGTCCATTTTATATGGTCTATAATGAAAAACGTGTGTTCTTCCCTGCTGTGGCGAAGTTTATTGAAGCCTTGCGCTCTTGGGCTGCTTCGCATAAGAGCTAGGTTTGTTTAGTTTTTCAGTTTTTCATGCGGCTTCAATTTTCTTAAAAAAACCTCACTATCTCCGCTAATAAAAAGTTTAGAAGGGGATGGGGGGCTGTGTGGGGGAAAGGTTTTCCCTTCCCCCACATAACCAAAACCCAAAAACGAATGAACCATGACAATACGGCTTGTAGACAAAGCAAAGGCGGCTGGCTGAGCCGCAAAGATTGCACCAGAGGGTCTGGAGCATATTTTATCGGCATTGCCAAAAAATCCCCTTGAAGCTGGGCGGGTGCTTGCTGGTACGACAGATAATGAGGACGCGGCCATTGTGCGGATGCCAAGCGGCAAAGCCTTGGTGCAGACCTTGGATTTTTTCACGCCTGTAGCCAATGATCCATATTTATTCGGGCAGATTGCGGCAGCTAATGCCTTGTCCGATGTCTATGCCATGGGCGGCGAACCGTGGACAGCCATGAATATTCTGTGTTTTCCCATTAAGGATTTGCCGCAGGAGATTTTAGAGGCCATGCTGCTGGGCGGCGCAGACAAAATTCGCGAAGCTGGCGCGGTGCTTGTGGGTGGCCATAGCGTTGAGGATGATACTATTAAGTATGGTCTGTCGGTGACGGGCTTGGTGGATCCAGATAATTTTGCGAGAAATGCGGGCTTGCGTGTGGGCGATGTCTTGATTTTGACCAAGCCACTTGGCGCAGGTATTTTGGCCACTGCTGTGAAAGCTGAGTGGGAAGGTGCCGCGGACTTTGAAAAGGAGATGGGGCACTGGGCGGCGCATTTAAATAAAATCGGCAGCCGCATTATCCCAGAGCTTGGTCTGAAGGCGGCAACGGACGTGACGGGCTTTGGCTTAGGAGGCCACCTCATTGAAATGGCGCGTGCTTCGGATGTTTCCATTATGGTGGATTGCAAGGCTGTGCCGCTCATGATGGGAGCCTATGACTTGGCGGCTGTGGGGCTTGTGCCAGCAGGGAGCCACGATAATCGGGCATATTTTGCTTGTGGAACCCATGTGGCGGACAGTGTGGATGCGTTACTTGTGGATATTATTTTTGATGCACAGACATCAGGTGGACTCGTGCTCGCTGTGCCGGCAGACTTGCTGGAAACAGCTGTGGACATGCTTGAGGCCGCAGGAGAACTTGCGTCTGTGGTGGGAACCGTTGTGGCACGGGATAGTGCTTCTCATCGGTTGATGTTAGTTTAGCTGGCAGCATGAGAGCATCGGTGCCATTTTGGCATGTTTGCTTTGTAAAGTCATCATCGCAGGAGTGTTGGTCTGGATTGCAACAGTGTTCGCTCATAAAATTATTTTATTGTAAGAAAATATATTGCCTTTCATGAGGACAAGTGCTACATGAACGGACCTTGTTTTGAGGGCAGTTCTTTTTACGACTGATTTGGGCGAGAGTGGCGGAATTGGTAGACGCACTGGACTTAGGATCCAGCGGCTTTGTCCGTAAGAGTTCGAGTCTCTTCTCTCGTACCACAATAAAAAGTAAATGAAAAAGGCTAGTTGCAATGTAACTAGCCTTTTTCATTTTTTATAGCAGTACGTATTGTAGGTATGGACTAGGCATCAATTGCTAAGACGCGTCGTTTTTGGCTTGCGCGCTGTACCGAAGTTCTCATTATATATTTTTTTGACCAATGAAGGCCATCAACGATTTCCAGCATGGGAACAGTTGATGGCCTTTATTTGTATTCTTGGGGAATGCACATAGTAACGACGTCTAGGTTCTTTTTCACACCCAGTCCACCAGACCATCAGGCCACCAGTCCATCAGTCCATCAGTTCGCCAGACCATCAGGCCACCATGCCACCATATTCTGACCATGCTTAGACCGTGCGGACACCGTGCGGATACCCCTTACACACCAAAGTCGAAAAAAAGACCATGTTAGAGACTTCTTGCTTTTGAAGCACTGTTTTAGTTGGGTCGGCCAAAATCTATTGCATTTGGCTTTCCTCCCATTCAACCTACAAAATGCATAAGGAGTCGCAAGGTATTTTATGACAATCACAACAACAAGTACTGTAGAAAAGTATGTTGGGGATGGCAGTCAAAACGCATGGCCCATAACATTTCCCTTTTTTGACAGTGAAGACATCAAGGCATGCATTGTCAATAGTTCTGGAGTGCAGGTAGATTTAAGTTATGGTACTGATTATACAGTGGAAAGTTCTACTGGTTCCATGGGTGGCACACTATATTACACTGTTGCCGATGGCATAGAGATGACCATATGGCTTAGTTTGCCTATTACACAGGAAACGGACTTTTATAATACAGGTCCTTTGGATGCTGAGACATTGGAAGACGGCTTTGACCGTTTAACGCTCATTGCGCAGCAGCTTCAGGAAGAGAGCGACCGATCCATTAAGGTGGCTACATCGTCCTCTGAAACACCTGAAGAGCTTTTAGCGGACCTTTATACTGCCCGTGACACCTCTGTTGCTTCTGCATCAGCGGCGGCTAGCAGTGCGGCCAACGCGGCGGCCAGTGAAAGTGCGGCGGCACAATCAGCGGCGAGCATGGCAAGCTCCCTAAATGCCGCGGTGTCTAGTGCCGTAAGCGCATCCACAGCATCAGCTGCCGCTTCTGCTTCAGCAGCCAGTACGTCGGCAAGCAATGCGGCTACATCGGCGACTAATGCGGCAAACTCTGCCATTACAGCACAAGCATGGGCCGAGAGTGAGACCGCACCAGACCCTAACGATGCAGAAAGCAAGTCAGCTAAAAGTTGGGCTTTGAGTGCGTCTAGTGGTGTGCCTATTGCATCCACTACGTATGCTGGCAAGGTCATGGCCAGTGCAAGCTTCACCGTTGACCAGACTACAGGTGAGGCGGCAGTGCCTAATATAGTGCCTACTGGTGGTATTATTATGTGGTCTGGTTCTACAACTGTCATTCCGACAGGTTGGGCGTTGTGTGACGGTACGAATGGCACGCCAAACCTCGTAGACCGTTTCATCGTTGGCGCAGGTAGTACGTATGAGGTTGGTGGTACTGGTGGTAGTGCGTCTGTCACACCGAGTGGCACTATTGGCAGTACAACGTTAACGACTGCCCAGCTGCCAGCACACAATCACACAGATGGTGGCGGACAGCCAGCAGCAATGTGTTACAATGGATATGCCACCGCCACCTCCACTGTTGATACTGCATCCGTTGGTGCGACGACCAAAATTATACCTTACACCTCAACAACAGGTGCATCCAGCTCGCACACGCACACATTTAGCTGTTCAACATCAGACAACCTTCCACCATACTATGCACTTGCATATATCATGAAGCTCTAAGGATAAAGACATGAAAGAAAAAGTTACTATCGTCCCTGTCGATACTATTGTTGTTGTTAATGGTGTCTTACTAAACATTGAAGGATTAAATGATATATCCATTACGGATACTATCAACTCCTCTTTCATTCATGCTATTCAGTGGGCAAACGGACAGGGGCATGTGGAGTTCGTGGACAATATGACTGTTAATATCTCGCTTTCTGGCGTGGATGATTATGATGTTTGGGTAACACCTTTTGTGGAGCTTTGGGAGGCTGTAAAAGCAAGCCAAGAAGAAGCACAAGCAAGTGCGACGGCTGAGACTCTTGCGACATATAGCAGCACAGAAGCACGAGCTGAGCGCGTACGCACCGAACGAGATGTACGTATTACGGCATGTGATTGGGTGATTATACGACACCGTGATGAAGTTGATGAGGGTGAGGAGACGACATTGACCGCAGATGAATACGCGGTATGGCTTGCTTATCGTAAGGCTTTGCGTGATTTGCCGTTGCAAGACGGTTTCCCATGGGATGGCGGAGAGGAAGAGACACCATGGCCCGATGAACCGACAGGTACAACTGTCAGTAACTAATTTACAAGGTAGAACATGGCAGAATTATTTTTAGACATATTGTTTGAGTGTCCTCTTTTTGCTCTGTGGATAGTTCTTAATCTTGGTATATTTGTGTACTTGGCATACCTTATTATTTTACACATTTTTGGACAATGACAGCTAAGAATACATCAACTCACTCTTGTCTGCATGAAGCGGACCTCAAAGTTTTGAGCAACACTCTTCTTAAAATCGAAAACACATTAGTCCACCTCACGTCCCTTCTTGAGAGTAATGCTCGCCTTGAAGAGGCTTCTACAGCCACAAAGAAAGCCATTACTGATATTACCACACGCCTACGCCTTGTTGAACTTCAAGTGGCCACTGCGACAGGTAGTTCAAAATGGATTGATAGGGTCGTTGCCCTTCTCATCGGCGCAGGCGTAGCCTTGCTTTTCAAGTAAACTTAACAAGGAATATTCATGAGTAAGAAAAATAAACGAGGCACAGAAGACGACCTCGCCGACCTTCACGGTATGATGGCTCAATATTTCAGTGGTCGTCTAAAATCAGGAGAGGCTCTTGCGCCTTCTGAGCTTAATTGTATCCGTCAGTTCCTCAAAGATAACGGTATTGATTGTGTCGGCGGAGAGAACGCTGATATGAATGACATCACTAACAATCTCCCTACCTTTGACGTAGGTGACGTTGAGGACCATCTCCTTAACTAGAACACCTTTTTAATGCCTCAGAAAGGCCTCTCTAAGCCTCTGGAAAATAGAACGCGACCTATAGTCGTTTTTTGTTTTTCAGGGGCTTATTTTGTCATTTTTAATATATGGAGTAGCATGGCCCGTTCAAGTCCATCACAACAACAAATCCCAGAAAAACTCAAAGACTTCCGCACTTTCCTTGTCCTTGTTTGGAGGCATCTCAATCTTCCAGACCCTACACCCGTACAACTTGACATTGCCCACACCCTTTATAAAAGCCCTCGCCGTATGGTTATTGAGGCCTTCCGTGGTGTCGGTAAAAGTTGGATTACTGCGGCCTACGTGGTGTGGCTTTTGTACATCAACCCTCAACGTAAAATCATGGTCCTCTCAGCGTCTAAGGACCGTGCTGACAACTTCACAACTTTCTGCCTAAGACTCATTCAAGAAATCCCAGTACTCCAACACCTGCAACCAAGAAATGACCAGAGATGCTCCAAGCTCTCTTTTGATGTAGGTCCTGCTAAAGCTGACCAAGCACCTAGCGTGGTGTCTAAAGGTATCTTCTCACAGATTACTGGTGGCCGTGCTGACTACATTATTGCAGATGACATTGAGGTTCCTAACAACTCCTTCACACAGGCCATGAGAGATAAGCTCTCAGAAGCCGTCAAAGAATTTGATGCTATTTTAAAACCTAACGGTAATATTCTTTATCTAGGTACACCTCAGACAGAACAAAGCCTCTATAATAATCTCCCTGACCGAGGCTATAGCGTCCTTATCTGGCCCGCTCGTTACCCTTCAGAAGAGCAAATGGTAAACTATGGTACACGTCTTGCTCCTTTCATTATCAATAAGTTAGCGCAAGACTCGTCTCTTGTGGGACGCACCACCGACCCTAGACGTTTCACAGATGAAGACCTCCTTGAACGTGAGCTGTCCTATGGCCGCCAAGGCTTTCAACTCCAGTTTATGCTTGATACACGTCTGTCAGATGCTGACCGATACCCACTCAAGCTTGCAGACCTTATCGTCATGGGATGCTCGCCATCAGATGCTCCAGAAAAGCTCATATGGGCCTCTGGAACGTCGAATGTCATAAATGACGTGCCGTGCGTCGGATTGAACGGCGACAGGTATCATACGCCTATCTCGTTGCAAGGAGACTGGCTCCCATATACAGGCTCCGTCATGGCGATTGACCCGTCAGGTAGAGGTACTGACGAAACCTCAGTGACGGTCGTAAAGATGCTGAACGGCTATCTCTACCTCACTGCGGTGAAAGCGTATAAAGATGGCTATAGTGATGATACCCTCAAGGCTATTGCCCTGCTTGCGAAAGAGCAGGAGGTCAACCATGTCATCATTGAAGCGAACTTTGGTGACGGTATGTTCACCAAGCTTATCTCTCCGTTCTTCATGAAACATCACCCATGCCTCATTGAAGAGGTCAAACATAGCCGTCAGAAGGAAGCACGTATCATTGACACCTTAGAGCCTGTGCTCCGTCAGCATAAGCTTGTCGTCGATAAGAGTGTCATCCAGTGGGACGGTAATCATCCCATTTTTAAGCGCTTTTAAAAGTAGAGATCATGCAGCCATTTTTAATTTTTGGGCGGGAGTAATGCCCCCGATGCCCATGTTAGGCCTTTCATTGTTATAAGACCATA
>JAWXUA010000142.1:0-7368 GCA_044433065.1 Pseudomonadota bacterium | reverse complement strand
TCACCAAGGACCATAATGAAAGTACAAGGCAATACACAGGGCTTGAAAGCGAGCCAGACCAAGGCATTGACGCGACTGGGCCAACGTCGTTTTCCTGTTGTGGGCGGCTACACGCTTGAGCAAGCAAGGGAACTTGCGGCCTTGTCACGGAGTGTGGGGCGTCAAATTGGCCTGTTAATTGACAGGCAGGGCCGTGTTGAGATGGTGATTGTGGGGACGCCGAGTGCTATTTTTATTCCTGAATTACCAAGAGCTCGGAGTGGCGAAGGAAGACTGCGCGGCTTACGACTTTTGCACACGCACTTAAGCAATGATGGGCTTTCGCAAGAAGACTTGATGGACTTGCTGTTCTTGAGGCTTGACGGTTTGGCCGTGCTGACGGTGGATGAATGGGGCGGCCCCATGCTGTTCCAACGGGCGCACTTGTTGCCACAACAGCAGTTTGCGGCAAAGGATGGTATGGGCGGCATCGTGCAGACCACGGGCAAGGCGCATACCACGTACCCTGCTGTGTCATGGGACAAGGTGGATACGGACTTTGCAGCTGAGGTTGAAGCCCTTGAAGACGAAATGGCCCGCGCTGTTCCGGAGGCTAAGAAAGCTTCGGACGGACCGAAGGCGGTGCTTGTTTCGGTGTCCACAGCCCCTAAGTCTGTGCAAGAATTGAATTTAGCTGAGCTGACAGAGCTTGCGCGCACAGCTGGTGTTGACATTGTGGGCACAGTTATGCAGCGCGTAGCCACGGTGAACCCAAGGCTTATTCTGGGCAAGGGCAAACTTGCTGAGCTTGAGGTCATGGCCTTGCAGGGCAACGCGTCCATGGTCATCTTTGATGGTGAACTTGCACCAGCGCAATTGCGCAATCTGGCCGACGTTACCGAGCGCAAAGTACTTGATAGAACACAACTTATTCTGGATATTTTTGCACAGCATGCCACAACAAGAGCAGGTAAATTGCAGGTCGAAATGGCTCAATTGCAATATACCATGCCGCGCCTTGTGGGCAAAAATCAGGCCATGGACCGTCTTGCTGGTGGCATTGGTGGCCGTGGTCCGGGTGAAACCAAGCTTGAGACGGACCGCCGCCGCATCCGTGAACGTATTGATAAAATCCGCAATGAACTCAAATCTTTGCGCAAGCAACGGGCCTTTGCTCGTGCACGTCGTGCTAAACAGCGTGTGCCGCTAGCGTCGCTTGTGGGCTATACCAATGCTGGGAAGTCTACCTTACTGAATGCGCTTACCAATGCCGACGTACTGGCTGAAAATAAACTTTTTGCGACCCTTGATCCTACAACGCGGCGTCTGCGTTTCCCTCATGAGCGGGAACTTATTCTTGCGGATACTGTTGGATTTATTCGTAATTTGCCTAAAGAACTGCTTGAAGCTTTCCGTGCGACCCTTGAAGAACTTGAGGCCGCAGACCTGCTTATTCATGTGGCTGATGCAGGTCACCCCGAGCTTGACCGACAGCTCAAGGCTGTAGAAGATATTCTTGTGGAAATGGGTATGCACGAAACGCCACGCCTACTTATTCTTAATAAATGGGATACCGTGCCTCAAGAGCTTGCCGAAACCTTGCTCATGGAACACCCTGAAGCCATCCCTGTGGCTGCTGTGGAGCGCAAGGGCCTTGGTGACGTGGCCACCGCTATTGCTTCCCGTATCGACTGGGAACATACTTTGCGCCAAGGCGGTGAAGCTGAGCTCAGTGGCGTTTCGCGCGATTGGGCCGACCAAATGGGAGAGATGTCTGATATGGAGGGTACGGTGGATAGCGATACGTGGGGTGATGGTACTTTTGTGATGCAATAGGCGTTAGGCCAGACGTTATACCAGACGTTATACCAGACGTTACAATAAACTCTCAGCAATCTTAGCTTTTCCCCAGCCAGCCTACCAATCCACAGGAACGCGGACCTTATTGCCGGCCTTGTTGGTGAAGAGGAGATAGCCGTGCTCGCGGCCATGCAGATAGACGTCGCGCGTGAGGGCAACGTCATCTTGGCAGTAGCTCGTAATGAGATCGAGTCGCCCTTCTTTCCACCATTGGAGTGCTTGCAAACCATCGGCACTTTTAGGTTTATCAAAGGTAGCCTTACCGAGATTGTCGAGAGAAACGCGATAGGACAGACGGTCCTTTATTTTCAAAAGAAGGTCCAGCGTGGGTAAGGTGTGCAAGTCATAGGCTGCAAAGGGCTGGAGAACAGCGTAGTCAAAACGTGAAATATTGAAGCCAATGACGAGGGACGCTGTACGAAGTCGAGCGAAAAGCGCTGGCAGTTCGTCTTGTTCGTAGGGCGTAAAGGTGTCGCTTGCGGAGTCATAGAGCACGGCAATGCTCACACCCATTTTATCTGCCTTATTCCAGCCACCAACATCAGCCGCCGAACGCCGTGTTTCCACGTCAAGCACCATGTAGGAGCTCGGTAAGGATACTTCTGGCACTGGTTTTAAAGACGCTGAAGGGGCTGAAGGAGCTGAAGGAGCTATACCTAGCACTGGAGTAGCTACATCTATTGCTGAAGGAGCCACGCCAGTGGTCGTGGTAGGCAAGGCAGCTTCAGACGGGATGAGCGCGGCACAATCTATGTCAGGTGCCACACACTCCTTCATCCTCTGCAATAAAAATAAGGCCCCTGCCTTATCGATAGGGCGATTGCCAGAACCACATTTAGGCGAATGCACACAAGCAGGGCAGCCTGTCTCGCATGGGCATTCTGCAATGGCTTCGTAAGTCCGCTGAAAAAGTTCCTCAGCCTTAGAAAAAGCCTCGCGCGTCAGACCTGCACCGCCAGCCATACCATCATAAATAAAGACAGCAGGCTTACCCACCTGAGCATGCATGGGCGTGGAAATGCCGCCCAAATCGTTGCGGTCCGTCATGACAAGTAAGGGCAAAATCCCAATGGCCGCATGCTCGAGAGCATGAATACTTCCCATAAAATGCAGGAGTGCGTCTTCTGTGGCATGCTGAGCCGCTTCGGGAATTTCAAACCAAAGCCCTTCAGTTTCAAAGACCGATGGCGGCATGTCGAGTGGTTCAATACCAAGTAAGCGGTTGCCGCTATTGCTCCGTTTTTCATAGCCCGTCACGGTTTCAGTGACTCGTAAGCGTCCGAAATACATCAATGTACCATGCACAGCACGCACAAATTCAACGCTCAAAATCTCCGTGGTCTTATGCGCTCTAACCCTCGTAAACCACGATACCCTCTGCGGCGTGACCACAACTTTTTGCGCGCCCATATCAAAGTGCGTCACCACCCACGTCTTACCGCGATGCACATAGACCGCGCCCTCGTGCACTTCACGCTGCGCTCGATGACCGTCAATGGTTCCAATGACGGAACGCTCGACGGTTCCAACGGCAGATCGCTCGACGGTTCCAACGGCAGAACGTTCTGCCTTGTCTCCATGGACCTCGGATTCGATGGTAAAAGAATGCCCCGTACCACGTAAATTCACATGGCGTTGCGGTCGTTTACGGGATGCAAAAAGAGTCTTTCCGTCGGCAGAACGCAAAATAAGCCCTTCGCGCTCAAGCTTAGCAAGGGCTATCTTGGCACCATGCCCACTGAGCCAAGGCGTGCCAAGCTCCGACGCTTGCAAGGGCATTTCAGCCGCGGCACACTCAATATGACGCTCCATAATCACAGCATTGTCAGGATTGAGCACCGCATTTTCAGGCGCGGCAGTAAATAACGCCTCAGGATGACGCACAAAATATTGATCAAGCGCGTCTTCACCAGCAATAAGCACCACCGCGGACTCCTGCTGAGCACGGCCCACGCGGCCCCCACGTTGCAAGGTAGCCATGACCGTACCCGGATAGCCCACCAAAATACACAAATCTAAAGAACCAATGTCGATGCCAAGCTCAAGGGCTGACGTGGAAATCACGGCCAAAAGCTCCCCAGAAGCCATGCGCGACTCAATGTGCCGCCGCTCTTCGGGCAAAAATCCTGCGCGATAGGCAGAAATTCGGTCTTTGTACGGACCTGCATTTTGGCTCACCCACATACTGATGAGTTCGGTCATACGTCGCGACTGGCAATACACAATGGTCCGAAGACCACGGGCTAAGGCCGAGCGCAAGAGCTGGATGGCCATGGTGGACGGGCTATCGTCGGGATTTATGATCAGGAAATGCCGCGTACCTTGTGGTGCGCCGCTTTGGTCTATCAAGACGGGAAGTTCTGACGATGCTGTTTTACCTGTGAGATTGCTCGCCAGTTCACGCGGATTACCCACTGTGGCAGAGCAGAAAATCATGGTGGGCTTAGCCCCATAACGCTGACAAATGCGCAAAAGACGGCGGAAGACTTGGGCCATATGCGCACCCAAAACGCCGCGATAGGTATGCACCTCATCCACCACAATATAGGAAAGCGAGGCGAAAAGCTCGGTCCATTGCTCGTGGTGCGGCAAGAGTGCAAGGTGGAGCATCTCTGGATTGGTGATGAGCACTGTGGGTGGTGCGTTGCGGATTTTACGGCGGAAATGTGGGGTTGTATCGCCGTCATAGATAGCGGCAACGGGGCGTGTATTCGCGCCCTTCGTATCAAGGCGTGTATTTGCGCCATTCGTATCAAGACGTGTATTTGCGCCATTCGTATCAAGGCGTGTCTTCACGCCCTTCGTATCCAGACGTGTATTTGCGCCCTTAACAGGCTTAGGCCAAGCATCCACAAGCCGCTCGAAAGTAGCCAGCTGATCTTGAGCAAGGGCCTTTAAAGGAAATAAATATAAAGCTTTAGCTTCTGGATCATGAAGCCAGTGTTCAATAATAGGAAGATTATATACATACGTCTTGCCGCTCGCTGTGGGCGTTGCAACAATAATATCATGCCCAGCGCGGACATGGTCCGTGGCCAAAGCTTGGTGCGCATACAGGCCACTTTCAGCATCAGCAGCAAGATGTAAACCCTGCTTAGCCATAAGGTCCACAGTGGCCTTTGACCAAGGCCGCCGACTCACAGCATGCTCCGCGTCCTTGCTCGGCATGACATGATGATGCACCACTTGCCGCCCATACGTAGACGAAGCAAGAAGAGCGGCCACATAGTCGGCCACACTGTCAGGATTCTTTGACATAGAGACCTCAATGTGACGCAATATATAGATACATATCTACATAAACAACGTATTTCTCATACAAAGACAAGACTACAATCTACGCTCTTGGCGCCCTAATTCTCGTCCGCAAGGCCCGAGCCCTGCTCTTTTCCTTGGTCCTCATCGGCATCATCTTTTTGTGGCACATCCCAAGTGGCTTCCACAACAACTTTCGCCTTACCATCCTTATACCTTGCCTCAATGGACAAATTAACGGCTTCATTGACCTCAAGCAAAAGGTCCTCGTCACCTTTCTGGAAATGCAAACGCTGTTCCTTCAAGCCCTCAGTCAAGGCATTGATAACATCGGCCGCGTCCTTGGCTGTCAAACACGCATTAAAATTAAGTTTCTTCTTTTTCATAACAACCCCTCACTTAAAAACATCTACGTTCTACACCACGCAAACCTAGCACGGACACCACGCAATGCCAAGCCTTGAGATGGGTGATGCGGTGCTTAGTTTTAGGAAGACTGGGGGGAGGATAGTTCAAGCCTTCGCATGTAACCCTAAGATGGATTGCCACGTCGCGCCGCAGGTGATGCGATCACTGAGCACAAATCACGGGCGTCGCTCCTCGCAATGACAAGTGCAAGGACCATATAGCTCTTTTATAAATACGTTTTCAACTATCTACACAGAGAGACAAAGAAAGAACTACTATAGTCAAGATTTGTCATTGCGAGGAGCGACGCCCGTACATTACATTCAACGACTGCTCCCTCTGCGGAGTGACGTGGCAATCCATCTTAGAGCCACAGTCATTGTACGCATCCTGTCCCTTCCCCCAGCTATTCAACCTACCCCAAGCGCTCGCGCACGGCGCGCATAATGCTTTGCCGTGAGATGCCAGCTTCATGCAGAGCTTCGAGGGTATTGTCATCGGACCATGCACCTTGCACGCCAAGTTCACGGACGGGCCGCTGATGGTCGCTGACGAGCTGTTGCACCATTTCACCCACATGGCAGTCATCACCTGTGGTAACGATGATAGGCTTACGCTTGCCACTCTTGGCGCGACGACGGTTAGTTTCAGTAATGGTGGCAATGAGAAAATCTGTGTGCCTTTTGGATTGTGGATTCCAGACTTCTACACCGTCGGCATCGTAGTTGGCCAAGAGGATAGGCCAAAATTGCTCAGGATGCGGAATGGTGACCATGGCGCCGAGGGCGCGCGCCTCTTCAATGCATTCCTGTGCTGTATAGAAAAAATCTAATGGAAACTCAGCTTTCACACGGCCGCGCAAAGCCTTGGTATAGGCGTGAACCTGCGCCGTAAAGAGTGGCCCTAAGGTAGCCCGTTGCGCCTCTACGGTATCGCGCAGCAGCGTACTACGGCGTTCGTCTGTAGTTGGTGCATCGACTTCAGTACCCAATAAGTGCAATAGTTTATGCGCCTGTGCGGACACAAAATCCACAATTTGCGGCGTGGCACTTGAAGCGCGCACCGCACGCTCAAGCCGATGCTGATGCTGCGGAGCTTCTGGATTGGCTGCTGTTTCAAGTAAATGCCGTAACTGCTTTGTGCGGTACCGTGCCGTATGATCAAGCATCGTACGCAGGGTATGGGCCTTGCCCTTATCTTCCCCAGCTGTATCGCCCAACTCTTCGCGAACACAGCCCACAGCGTCGACCTTAAAATGCAATAATAACTGCACTTTAAGCTTCATTTTATGATCCGCGCAGTCCACTTCAACACCAGCATAGTCACCCCAACCATGCAAGACATTATGCTCCGTGGGGATAATCAGCCTGTCCGCT
The DNA here is from genome assembly GCA_044433065.1 of Pseudomonadota bacterium. Taxonomy (GTDB): domain Bacteria; phylum Desulfobacterota; class Desulfovibrionia; order Desulfovibrionales; family Desulfovibrionaceae; genus Nitratidesulfovibrio. The sequence goes on along the minus strand of JAWXUA010000142.1, from coordinate 490 downwards.
TCAGCCACATTAGGGAAAAGCGCGTCAAAACGCTGCTTCACCAAGTCCAGCGGCACATGTTGCGGATGCCAATGGATGGCCAAAAACTCTTTTTCTTCCGCATACGTATACTGCGGCGTTATAAGTTCATCCACATGCTCTTGTGTCAAAGTCGTATCAATGAGACGCTGAAACAGTGCGGTATCCTGCTCGTCCGGCTCAGGAACAAGCATGGCCGCGGTAGGGCCCTGTGTCATATGGATTCTCGTTTTTTGAGGTTTTTTTGCGCTGGGGGGAGGGGTTTTTAATATAGTTTGCGGCGCATGGAGGCAGGTGAATTATGTTCAATCGAAGCCACCGAACCACGCGGTGTCTTTCCAAACTGAACACATGAACTTGCCAGTGAAAAATTCCTCCCTCGTGTGGCCCTGATTTTCCACCCAACGTTCCGCCCTTCCATCCACAAATAAAAAGTTTAGGAAGGGGATGGGGGTCTGGGGGAAGGGGACCC
>JAWXUA010000141.1:0-7424 GCA_044433065.1 Pseudomonadota bacterium | reverse complement strand
GTCTGGGGGAGGGAGAAAACTTTCTTCAGAAAGTTGTCTCCCTCCCCCAGTCATACTTACAAAATAAGGACATATATGCTCGAAGCGCGTAATAAATTGGGGATTATTTTTTTTCCTGCATATGATTGGGCTATCAGCGCAAGCCATCCTGAGCGTGAGGAGCGTTTGTTGTACACGCAGGACCAGCTTCGGGAAGAGGGCCTTTTTGACATTGCAGGTATTCAAGAATTTAAGCCCGATGTGGCCACCCGTGAGGACATTGAGCGCGTGCATTTTTGCTTTCCAGATGTAGAAAGCGTGTGTACAAAATCTCATTTGATTTCCGCAGGTGGTGCCATTAAGGCGGCTCGTCTGGTCATGGAAGGCAAAGTTGATAAGGCTTTTGCGCTGGTCCGACCTCCAGGGCACCATGCTATGCGCGTGGTGCATGGGAGCCGCGGCTTTTGCAATGTGAATATTGAAGCCATTATGGTGGAGTATATCCGCGCACACTATGGCCGCAAACGTATCGCTATTGTTGATACCGACTGCCACCATGGCGACGGTACGCAGGATATTTTCTGGCATGATAAGGATACGCTCTTCATCTCACTGCACCAAGATGGCCGCACGCTGTACCCTGGTACAGGCTTCCCTCAAGAGCTTGGCGGTCCCAATGCTATGGGCCGGACCATCAATATTCCGTTGCCACCGCATACGTCGGACAAGGGCTTTTTGCATGTCATTGAACATGTGGTGAAACCTATTTTGGCCGACTTTAAACCAGACCTTGTGATCAATTCAGCTGGACAGGATAACCACTTCTCGGACCCTATCACCAACATGAATTTCACAGCTCGTGGCTATGCCATGCTCAATAAAATGCTCGACCCAGATATTGCAGTGCTTGAAGGCGGTTATGCCATTCAAGGAGCCTTGCCTTATGTGAATTTGGGCATCTGTTTGGCCATGGCTGGCCTTGATTTCGATGGTGTGTGTGAACCTCACCTTGACGATGCAGCCCGTGAAGCCTTGGAGCAACCGCAACGCGTCACCGACTACATCGAGCGACTGTGCCAAGAGCTGCCGCGTCTCTATTTTGAGCCACCAAAGCTGCCACAAGAGGGACAGGTTGAAGGTGACTGCTTTGTACGGACACGTGATATCTATTATGATACCGATGGTATACGCGAAAGTCAGCGCGATGAAGCTACCATATGTCCGCACTGTTCCGGCACAATACAATACATTAGCCATTCGACAGCCAACCCTCGTAGCGTCGGCATCTACATTCCGCAAGATGCCTGCGACCGCTGCCATGCAGAAGGTTTGCGCATGGAGGAGCTGGCACGCAATAACCCAGCCTACCGCTATGTGCAGCTCATCGACCGCAAGGAAGGGTGCACGCGGCAGTATGGTTTTTAGGTGTTAAGTTAACTGGGGGAAGGGGAACCTATCTGAAGAAAGTGTCCTCTTCCCCTAGACCCCCATCCCTTCAAAGACTTTTATTTGTGGGTGAAAGCTTGGTGCGGTGGATGAAAATCACGGCCACATGGGGGAATGCACTATCTACACTCTACGTCAGTTGTGATGCGCCTCGTCTATTTTATATGCTACTTGCTTCTTTTCATTGAGGCCATTTAGTATTATAGCTATGGCATGCGAGCTTGTGGCTTAGTATTGTTATTACTTAGGATTTTTACTAGTTGCAACGTGGAACTATTGTAAAAGGGGGAAACTATGTCCAGTCCTTTAGATATTTATTGGCATTTGCGTTTACAAGATGCGGCGAAGTCTTTGCGTAAGAATGCTTTTGAAGTCAGCATTGTTGAAAATGTAGACGAAGCACACGCATTATTGCTCGATACGATTTTACCTGAATCAGGCGCAAAAACTGTCGCCTTTGGCGGTTCTGCGAGCATGGCGGCTTGTGGCATTGTGGATGCTCTTTTAAAGCGTACGGACATCGACGTTCTGAACACCGTAAGCCCACTGGTGCCACCTGCTGAGATGATTGAGCGTCGGCATCGAGCTTTGCTTGTGGACCTTTTTGTCACGGGTTCCAATGCTGTGACCTTGGATGGCAAGCTGGTTAACCGCGATATGATTGGTAATCGCACTGGAGCCATTTCTTTTGGCCCTAAGAAAGTTGTCCTCATTGTGGGCCGCAATAAGCTTGTGGCCAACCTTGAAGAGGGCATGAAGCGTGTACGTGATATCGCAGCACCAGCCAATGCTATCCGCTTGAACCGCAAGACACCATGTGTTGCCACAGGACGTTGTATGGATTGTAATAGTCCTGAGCGCATCTGTAACGTATGGTCAATACAGGAAAAATGCTTCCCAGCTTTGCGTACGCATGTCATTCTTGTAAATGATACTCTAGGCTTATAAAAACAAAAAAGGCTGCTCATAACTGGGCGGCCTTTTTTTCCTCATGGGAATTGATGATCAAAGAAGTGAAGCTTTAGTCTTCGTCCTCTTCGTCTTCATCCCCATCATCGTACACAGCGCTGAAAGGGTATGCTTCTTCAATTTCCATGGTGTACATAGCTGGAGCAAAACCATGGTGCTCCCAAGATTCATATAATTCTTCAGGCACATCACGGTGAGTGCGTTCAACATCACGGCCATCAGCATCCATCATTTCAATGATGAGCGTGCCAGTGTCTGCATCCATGTCGCCCGTTTGGATAAAATCTACATCAAAGATTTCAATGGCTGCGTCTTGATCCGCTGCAAGGTCGTCAGAGCCATAGGCCGCAAAGGCATTGTCATTTACATATGCACCGCTCATAAAAGTTCCTAAAAAACAAAAGTTGAGATTGTTATAAAAAAATCCACCATGGCTTACACCAGACCGCATTGTCGCGGCAAAGTTGTAAGAACAACATAGATGATACCGTATGAGACGTAAAATCTTTTGCGGTCGAAACATATCGCTAGCTACGGCCACTGTCAACGCACCACAGCTTGTTCATGAAAAAATCTGTTTTTTATATGGCATATGCGTGCTAGAAGGGCTTGGCCTTTGGCGTTGTTTCGGTTATAGACTTTGGGCAGGTACATTATGAAAAATTATCGCGATCATTATTTTCTCAAGGCTAAGCAGGAAAACTATCCTGCGCGGTCTGTGTATAAGTTAAAGGAATTGGATAAGCGTTTTGGCATCTTCCGTAAGGGGATGAAGGTTCTTGACCTTGGCGCGGCTCCTGGTTCTTGGTCTCTTGGTGCGGCCGAAAAAGTTGCGCCTAACGGACGCGTGCTTGCATGCGACATTCAAGACACCGAAACCGTCTTCCCTAAAAATGTCACCTTTTTGCGTGAAAATGTCTTTGAACGTACCGAAGTCTTTGAGCAATTGCTCATGGATATAGGTCCTTTTGACGTCATCATGAGTGACATGGCACCACGCACCACAGGCACCCGCTTCACCGACCAAACTAGGTCTTTGGAACTATGCCAAGAAGCCCTTGCTGTGGCAGAACTCTATCTCGCTAACGGTGGCGCGCTCATTGTCAAAATCTTCATGGGACCTGACGTGCAGGAGCTTGTCCAAGCTATGCGCCCACAGTTTGAAAAAGTCGCCTTTTTCAAGCCTAAAAGCTCGCGCCCAGAAAGCAAAGAAATTTTCTACGTTGGTCTGCGTTTCCGTGGTCAGCCTAAAGGTATCGCATCTGAAGATGCTGAGCCAGTTATGGACATTACTGAGGCCACCACTGAGGCTACCGCACAAGGTACGCAAGCCAAGCCCAAAGCTTCCTAGTTTTATGTACCACAAAAAAGCCTTGTCCTTTTTGTGGTTTTTGTTGCGTCGAAAGAATAAGAAGGCCTCGCCATCTTATTGAATACTATATATAATGATAGCATCGTGAGTACAAAGGCTTCGCCATCAAGCTCGCAGTCGCTAAGCTCTTTCCACTCTCACGATAAAAACGGAGGAAACCATGGCTGGACATAGTAAATGGGCTAATATCCAACATCGCAAAGGCCGCCAAGATGCTTTGCGTGGCAAGGTCTTCACCAAGGCCGCTAAAGAAATCATCATCGCAGCTAAAGGCGGCGGTGATCCAGCAGGCAACGCACGTCTTCGCGCCGCTATCGCAGCAGCTAAAGCCGTCAACCTGCCTAAAGATAAAATCGAAAACGCTATTAAAAAGGGTACTGGCGAACTCGCTGGTGGTGACATCAACGAAATTTCTTACGAGGGTTACGGCCCAGGTGGCATCGCTTTCATCGTCGAAACTGCTACCGACAACAAGAACCGTACCGTCGCAGAAGTTCGTCACCTGCTTACCAAGCATGGCGGCTCCATGGGTGAGTCTGGTTGCGTTGGTTGGATGTTTGACCGCAAAGGTCTCATCGTTCTCGACAAAGACGCTGCCACCGAAGAACAACTCATGGACATCGCTCTCGAAGCTGGTGCTGATGACGTTGCTGACGAAGGCGAAACGTGGGAAATCCTCACCGCTGTGCCTGATTTCATCACCGTTCGTGAAGCTATCGAAGCCGCTGGCATCGCTATGCAATCCGCTGAGCTGACCATGATTCCACAAAATACCATCGAAGTCGAAGCTGACGCTGGCCGCAAGCTTATGCGTCTCGTCGATGTTCTCGAAGAAAACGAAGACGTCCAAAACGTCTACTCCAACTTCGAACTCTCCGACGCAGCTGTTGCTGAGTTGAGCTAGTTTTGTTTTTTTGTGGGGGAAGGGAAAAACTTTTGGAAAAGTTTTTCCCTTCCCCCACACCCCCATCCCTTTTTCAAAACTTTTTATTTGTGGATGGTAGTGTGGGCTTCGTATGAAGTTCACGGCCACACAGTGTGGTGGAAGGGGATGTTTCGGCCTAGCAGTGGTTTTTAGGGTACCAGCTACACTGTGTGGAGAACGTGTGGAGTCGGGAACTTATTTTGTAAAAAGATAATGATTTTGCATAGATAGTCTGCCATGGGTAGGCTTTTTTTATTTTAGGCATACGATAGTTTTCTTTGACTTTTTCTCCAGACGGCCGCGAATTTTCGTAAACAATGACCCTCCCTCCGTAAATAAAAAGTTTGGAAGGGTGGGGGTCTGGGGTAAGGAGGACACTTTTTCAAAAGTTTCCCCCTTCCCTCAGTAAAAAGGTAAAAAATAACCAAAATGACCACACCGCGTACAGTTTTAGGTATAGACCCTGGTTCAAGGAATGCGGGTTGGGGTGTTGTGACGGACCAGTCGGGAGTTCTGCGCCTTGTGGCTTGTGGTGTCATCCATCCTAAGGGTGCTGACTTTTCGGCAAGATTGGGGAACTTGTATACGGAGTTGGCGCGGATTGTGAAGGAATATAAGCCCGATGAAGCCGCCATTGAAGACGTGCATGCTGCGCAAAATGTAGCTACAGCTTTGAAGCTTGGGCAGGCAAGGGGCATTGCTGTTGGAGCTTGTGCGGCCTTTGGTATTGCTGTTTTTGACTACCGACCGACGGTCATAAAAAAAGCCTTGGTGGGCACTGGTCGGGCAGAAAAAGAGCAGGTGGCCTATATGGTGGCGCATATGCTTGGGGTAAAACAAGCCAATTGGGCTCTTGATACCAGTGACGCTCTTGGGGCGGCCATTTGCCATTGCAACCATATGCGTATGGAAAAACTATTGAAGCGCTAAGGTTTGAATGTATTCTTTTTTACAAGAATGCCTCTTTGTGACGATTTTTTTTGTGTACAGACTGGTCCATTTCTGTCTATAAGATTTTTATAAAGTGCAACGTTTTAGTTGTGATATTGTATTGAGGGTAGAGCATGATAGCGTACATCGAAGGTCGACTCGCGGAAATATGGGGAAGCGCATGCATTGTGGTGACGGACAGTGGTCTTGGCTATGAGCTGGCCATACCAAGTCACACTATGCTTGATATGAAATCGCAGGCTGCGGAAGGGGCTGCGGTGCGTTTTTTCGTGCGGACCGAAGTGCGCGAGGATGCTTTGGAATTGTATGGCTTTGCCACGTGGGATGAACGCCAGACCTTTGTCGTGTTGCGGTCCATTTCTAAAGTTGGGGCTAAGACAGCTTTGGCTATATTATCGGAGTTTCGGCCCGATGATTTGCGGCGTTTGGTCTTGGAAGATGACGCCACAAGCTTGACGCGCGTGTCTGGTGTTGGGGCTAAGACAGCGCAGCATATTTTCTTGGAGTTGAAGTATAAGCTGAAGGTGGAGAGCGTTCCTGCTGCGTCGCTTTCTGCGGCAGGCACGACGCTTCGTATTCTACCAGACGTTGTGGCAGCTCTCGCCAACCTTGGGTATAGCGAAAGTGACGCGACCCAAGTGGTGAAAGAAGTGCTGCATGCGGACCCAAGCCTTGATATGGGTGGTGCTGTTCGTGCTGCATTGAAAGTCATGCTTAAAAGGACGCGCTAATCATGACGGTCATTACTTCCATGAATAAGGTTGTCTTGCGTGCTGGGGATGAAGGCTTGGACCTCACGGCCCATATGGATGCTGATATGGATTCTGATATGGATGTAGGCATGTCTGCAGATGTCCTTGAAGGGGCAACTATGGGGCAAGCAGTAGGTCACAGTGCTGGCCAAAGTGCTGGCCAAAGTTTTGGACCAAGTGTTGGACCAAGTGTTAGTCAGGCCGACGAGACTATCCGTCCGCGATCCTTGGAAGATTTCATTGGCCAAGATGATTTACGAGCCAATATGCGTGTCTACCTTGCTGCGGCTAAAGAGCGTGGCCAAGCCATGGACCACGTGCTTTTCTATGGCAATCCGGGGCTTGGGAAGACGACGTTGGCGCAGATTATGGCGAGTGAATTAGGTGTAAATTTGGTTTCAACGTCAGGTCCAGTGCTCGAGCGTGGTGGCGATTTGGCGGCCATTTTGACCAATTTAGGTCGCGGCGATTTGCTTTTTGTGGATGAAATCCATCGTATGCCCATTGCCGTGGAGGAAGTCTTATATCCTGCCATGGAGGACTTCACCCTTGATCTTGTCATTGGTCAGGGTCCAAGTGCGCGTACGGTGAAGCTTGATGTGGAGCCATTTACTCTTGTGGGCGCTACCACAAGGATTGGTCTTCTGTCCTCGCCACTCCGCGATAGATTTGGTATTATCAATAGGTTAGAATATTATACGCCACAGGATTTGGCACGCATCGTCAACCGCACAGCACGTATTTTAGGTGCTAAGATTACGGAAGAGGGGGCCATGGAAATTGGTCGCCGTTCCAGAGGTACGCCGCGTATTGCCAACCGTTTATTGCGTCGCGTTCGTGACTTTGCCTGTGTTCATGGTGATGGTTGCATCAGCCTTGAGCTTGCAGCAGGAGCTTTGGCGCGCATGGACGTGGACGAATGTGGCCTTGACCAGATGGACCGAAAGCTTTTAACAGTGCTCATCGACCATTATGGCGGTGGCCCTGCTGGCATCAAAACCCTTGCTGTGGCCTGTGCTGAGGATGTGCG
>JAWXUA010000140.1:0-7428 GCA_044433065.1 Pseudomonadota bacterium | reverse complement strand
ACGCTGACACACCAGATTGGATAGTACCGTTGACGTTGATATATTCCGCTTCAATGATAATATCACCAATGGCTTTGAGTGAACCTGCATTCTCTGTCGTAATATTAGCTGGTATACCACCGGTAATCCCCCCGTCAAAAAGTACTTCTGAAAAGTAGAATTTTCTCGTAAACTGAACGAAGGAGATCCTACATGAAAAAGTCCCGCTACACCGACAGTCAAATTTTGGCAATTTTAAAGCAAGCCGATAATGGTATCTCAGTTCCCGATTTGTGCCGTGAGCATGGGATGAGTTCTGCTACGTTTTATAAGTGGCGAGCGAAGTATGGCGGCATGGACGCATCTTTGATGGCACGTATGAAAGAGCTCGAACAAGAGAATCGCCAGCTCAAAAAAATGTATGTTGACGTCCAAATGCAGGCAGAAGTTTTGCGTGAGGCACTTGAAAAAAACTGGTAAAGCCATCTCAGCGAACTAACAAGAAGCGTGAGATGGCGAAGAAAGCTGTTCAAAATAAAAAGCTAAATATTCGGCAAGCATGCAAGGCTTTTGGCATTAGCCCTTCATGTTACCGCTATGAGGCCAAACTCTCAGATGAAAACGCGTTGATTGCGAAGTGGCTTATTTATTTGACGCAAAAAAAGCGGAACTGGGGTTTTGGGTTGTGCTTTTTATACCTTCGAAATGTAAAAGGGTTTTCTTGGAATCATAAGCGTGTTTATCGCATATATTGCGAACTAGAACTTAACCTGCGGATTAAGCCTAGAAAGCGTATTGTTCGCGAAGAACCACAAGCTCTTGCAGTGCCTCTGGGGATGAATGAATCGTGGTCGATGGACTTCATGCATGATCAGCTTCAAGATGGTCGCGCAATCCGTCTTTTCAACGTAATTGATGATTTTAATCGTGAAGGGCTTGCCATTGACGTGGATTTTTCCTTGCCAGCAGAGCGCGTAATCCGTAGCTTAGAACAAATTATTGCGTGGCGAGGCAAGCCGAAGTCTATCCGTTGCGATAACGGTCCTGAATATATCAGTAAAAAACTGCTGATATGGGCCGCTAAGGAAGGAATAGGCATTAAACATACCCAACCAGGCAATCCTCAACAAAATGCCTATGTGGAGCGATACAATCGTACTGTTCGCTACGAATGGCTCAACCAATACCTCTTTGAAACTCTTGAAGAGGTGCAAGATTTTGCCACACGATGGCTATGGTCTTACAATAATGAAAGGCCTAATATGGGCATCGGAGGTATTACTCCCACCCAAAAATTAAAAATGGCTGCATGATCTCTACTTTTAAAAGCGCTTAAAAATGGGATGATTACCCACCAACCATAGGTATGGACATCACCTGCTGCATGGCCAAGTGGGTCGGATTGAATGAACATACCTGTAGTAGGGTCATATTCGCGATAGGCAAAATGAATAAGCCCTGTGTCCCTATCAAGAAGACCACCTGCAAAAGAAATCGGAAGCATAAACGGTGCGCCCTGAAAGGCAAGTTCTTGACCAAAGCTTATATAGCTTTCTTACGATATTCTTGTATTAGCTTAATCAATATATGTATACCCGTAAGAAACACATGTATCACCACAGCTGTGGCCAAATAGGCAATAAAACATCTAAAAAGCATATAACGTCCAACAGGATTTGCAAAACTGGCTTCACTATACACAAAATCTGAAATACCAAGAGGCCCAGCCCAAGTCATATACACTGCGAAACTAGCGCTAAGGAATAGATAAGAAATCCATCTATGACTTGTACAATAAAAAATAAGAGGAATGCCCGAAATTAAAATAAGAGAGGAAAGTTCTTCATTTATCCAATAAAAATAAAGTCCTAAAAACTTCACCATCGAACCTACAAAAAAAGCAAAAAGTAACTCAAAAGAAAGGGAACGTATTTTATACTGCATACTGCCTCTCTATCCATTTTTATGTGCTCGCTGAACATTTCAGCGAGCACAAACTTTTTATTTTACTGTAATCTTCACTTCTTCGTCGGTATTCCCCAAATTATAAAAGAACTCTGAATCCCACTCACCAAGATCCAAACATCCAGCAGAACCAGGTTCATCCCCTCCATGAACAAAAAATCCACTTCGTCCGTAAAGCTCATTACCTTCATCTGGAATCATAGGAACTCTAAAACGGCCCCAGTCAGTATTACGATAAGCATCCACTAAGCGTTTGGACCATGTTCTTTCTGAAGCATCTTTTGGATTTATATAATACGTTCCGCTTGGTGTTGGGCCTTGACCTCTTTTGGTCTGATCCGTTTCACCATCTCGCCCTGAAGTGTATGGATAGGTCTTCTGTAATTTACCTCCCCTATAGATGTCAAATGTACCTTTTTCATGATCAACAATAATTTCATCCATGTCATACTCTGCAAAGCCTTCTTTATTTTTGAGCAATATTTCCTCAGGCGTTCCATGATGCTTAGAAACTTTTCCACTACCTCCCTGATATACTGTGGACTCGTCTTCATCGACGCCAAATACTTCATACTTCAAATAATCTTCTGTATTCATCGGTTTATTTGATGATGCAGTTGTTTTCTTATTTTTCTTTTTTTCAACAAAAACATTTTGCCTCAAAAAATCTTCTGTAGACATTCCATTCTGAGACGATTGTGCATTACGTAGAAACTTGGCCATACGCCCTCCTATGTTAAAATTACGCCACATCACAAGGGCGACAGTAAACGCCAATCGTTTACCTAGCCTTTTATGAACGTGGCCCGCAGGAGGAAAAGCGTATCATGGCCTTTTTTGACTTTTCGATGAAAAGGGGGTGTCCGCACGGTGTGTTAGGGGGCATAGCTAGGTAGACAGGTTTTTGAATTTTAGGGCAAATGTGCATTTTATCCTCTTTTTGCGCCAGTCTCCTCCCTTTTGTTTGTTGCGACGGTTAGAGCTGAAGCATTAACTATGCGAATGCCTTGGGCATCTTCAATAAAAATCACCTTATCTCCCTGCTTTAAATCCAAACGTTCGCGGATAGCCACAGGAATAGTGATTTGCCCTTTGGAAGTCAGGGTTGCCACTTCAAAATTCATATGTGCTCCTTTTTAATTCCTTACTTTCCTTGTATTCCTTACAAGAAAAAAAGCAAGAAAATTTTTCAAAAGAGCAAGAAAATTTAGAGAGCTATTTCTCCGAGCAATCCTTGGAGAATGATTTCAATGATATGGGCTTTAGCCTCTTCATTGCCAGAACGTGCTTCTTTAGCAAGGCTAAGTGCCTTCACAACTTGCTCACTGGTGAAATTGCACGCAGGAAAACGTATGCCATCAAGAATGTAGGTAGGCGTAATGGAAATACGGCCAGAATTTACCGCAAGGTCAGCGTTGATAATCTCCGTTGCCTTGTGGGTAAGTGCTTCGCTAAAGGCTTCTGGGTCGATGGCCGCTTCTTGGAAGGCGTGAATTAGTGCGGCATTGTACGGCGTAGGTATGGCAAGCGATGTTTTTGGGATAACGTTTTCCCAAAACATATTGGCCGCATTAACGGAAAATGTTTTTAAGGCTTCATAGCTAAGGGCTTTTTTAAGGGATTCCGAATAGCTATCACTTGCCAAGTGGCGAACCACAATACGCATATCATTATGTGCTCGCTGAGCTTTCAGTGGCTCTTGTGGCCCACAATAAGTGCATTCAAAATTAACCCACAGCTCCACAAGGTCGCCGTCAAAATCGGCTAAACTTCTCCCATCAATGCCTTTACGGTTGTCAAAATCATTGAGGCATTGAAGCGGATTATAGGGCATGGCAAGGTCCTTGTTGACCTCCATTTCTACCATTGCCTTTAAGGCTATGCGGTCTGCTTGGGACGCCATGGCAAGGGAAGTGGCTTGTACAAAGAATAAGCAGAGGGAAAATATCAAAGTGCTAAGACGTGCGTAGTTGTGATTAGTTTGCATGGATAACTCCTTGTAATAGTGTGAAAAGTTTATAGAATTTTACTTTATTTCATTTTTCAGTATGCTTGAGGCCGTGGAAACAGAGTCATGGTCATTTTGAGGAAGGAGAATGCAATGGTAACTGCTGAAGAAGTCTTTCCAGATGGTTCACCTGCAATGGCCTTACGCGGCTTGCGTGGGCGAGAAGATATTACGCAGAAAGAATTGGCCGCACGTCTTGGGGTAAGCCAAAATGCCATATCTGAGATGGAGAGCGGCAAACGCCCCATTTCCACCAAGATGGCAAAACGGCTTGGTGAAGAGTTTGATTTGCCGTACAAGCTTTTTTTATAGATAACATTACGCATACGACGAGTCCTGCCCCAGTTGTAACAATTGGGGCACTCTTAATTGTGCCTGTTTCAAAGATGGATTGGCGTAGAACATGTCACCACGGACAACTTGGCCAGAAAAAATAAAGTGCGCTTCGCCTTCAATCTGCTCTTGCAAATCACGAAGGTTTACACGGTCTTCTTTTTCAATGGTTGTGCTCATGCTGTCACGGTATTCAGTGATTGCAGAATCTCCGTTTCTTGACGGCATGCTATACCCTGAAGTGCGCACGACGGTACTTTGTCCTGCTTGGCCTCGAATAAGCTCCCACGTTTTTTCAGCATCTTGTAATTTCATGAAGTATTTCAAAGATGTATTGGCCACCATTTGTTGAGCACCTTTCTTGTCCGCTTCTAAAATACCTGCATAATCTTGGTTTGCGATAATGGCGGCAATGCAAGGCCTATGGCTTTAAATGAGGTTCACGGCCTTGTGTCAGAACAACTTCAAATCCAGGTGTTACGATGGCGGCGTATTCATCAACGATGCAAAGATAGGGACCAGTCGGCATCAGTGGGAAGAGCTTCTAAAATATCGCTCGCGTCTCCTTCTATATGTGCGCCAAGGCCCACAGCACAGGCGTTGCGAATGGCTGAAAGACTGCCAAAAATATATTGGGCCAAGGCTAGCAAGTTCGAGCCTTTTCAAGCGAAGGTAAAAGAACAACTAAAATACGCCTTTGCATGATGGCGTCGGCAAAGTCCACCTCGCCATCTTCTGCACCGTAAATATGAGAATAGGTATCTGTGAGGCTTGATAAGGCTTTGCCAAAATACGATTGGGCATAGCCAAATTGTTCTGCAAAAGATGGCGGTTGGACTACAAAAAACGGGCATTTCACAGCCTGCAATCCAGCCAGATGTGCCAAGTGCCGCTTGGATGGAAGCACGAGATTCTGCATCAAGGTCTGGACGTAATGCCAAATCGACACATTTTTCTAAGGCAAGAGCATCACGAATAACCGAGGTGAAGAGTTTTAAAAGCCCTTTTCCACAAGGGCATACATAACGCCAGAGATGAGAGCTTGCGCCTTGTCGGCAAAGATAGAATTAGCACCTTCTGAAGCTGGCATGAGCGATACAAGCAACTGGGTAAGAGCTTCAGCAGAACCAAAGGTAAAGGGATTATTGGTATTGGAAAGACGGCGAGGTGACTTGCCTTTTTCTTTGCCCGACGTGCCATAATTGAGCACACGGAAATCATCATCACGGCCTAAAAAGCGTGCCATTTGCCAGAGCTGAACAGCGAGCTTAGGAGAGGCTTTTGGGTCAATGTAAAAAAGGCCGCTTCCCGTTGCCAGAGCGTTGTACGAAAGAGAGACGAGCGTTTCTGTTTTACCGCTACCAGTTGTACCGAAGAGAAGGCAGTGGGTCAGAACGTCCTTGGCTTTGAGCCACAACTCTTGTTTATCTTGAAGGCGATTTCCTAAAAAGAAAATGCCTTCTGGTTTGGCAAAGCCTCTTCGCCCTGCTAAGGGGTCTCCCAAATCTTTGCCCAAAAGGCCAAGGGGCATACGGAAAGGCAGACGTTCTTTGCGCACAGTGAGACAGCGGAGCAAAAAGAATAGTAGGCCCAAGAAAAATAACGGCGTCACATAGGCAGGAAAAAAGAAAAGGCACAGGGCAGAACAGTAGATACAAGCCGTCTGAAATGGACCGCTTTTGCACATGTCGGCAAAGCGTTGTGAAGGGGAACGCACGTCGCGCAAAAGCTTTTTACGTTCTTGGGTTTCTTGGTCTTCTAATCCTCGAAGTGTTCTTGTTGTCATGGCCACCTCAACACATTTCATCGTTTAAAGATGGGTCTGCATAGGCATCATATTCTGGGTCACTTTCAGATGGAACAAAGACCATTTCACCTTGAATGCTTGCGCCAGAGGACTCAAGTTCTTGTGCTTTGCTGGCGAGGATTCCCGATTGGGCCAAGGTTTCTTTAAGGCGTAGAACAGCGTGGGCGACGTGAGCTTCTTCTATTGGCTTCCCTACTTTTTCCTCAGCGGCATAATGTGCCCAAGCGGCAAAGGCTTCTACCCATGCCGCTCTTCTTTCTCCAAGCTGGCGCACTGGTTCAAGGCATACCAAAGCGAACGGTCAAAAGGCCGTAGCCAAAGAAATTGCGACGAAGCAAGAACACCTTTTTTACGGGCAAGCATGAGCAATGCCATAAACCAAGGCAGTTCAAAGGACGTGTGGCGTAGAACTAAAGTATTGTTGAGCAGGGCCTTATGCTTTTCCCAAATTCCTTTGTAGGCTTGTGACTCCTTTATTGTTTTCTATTGTAATTTTATTTCGGTGCACTGATTTTTAATAAATAGATTCTCATTGCCTTGTATCATACTAATACGCCATGCTCTACGACATTCATCTTCTGTAACTGGGTACAACTTATTCCATAACTGCATAACTTCTCTTTGCTCATCATTCATTCTATAATATTGTGGATACGTGCTTTCCATGTAAAGATAAGCACGGGCTATTTTCCCACGGGTATTAGGTGGCGGTTCGGCTTTGTGGCCATTGACTTTCATAGGGCACATACCAAAATCATTTTCTTTATCTGGCAAAAGAGTAAAATCATAATTGGAACGTAAAGCATTCACTGCGCCAATTGCAGGGTAAATATTATGCATATCCGCTTGCATACGCTGAAAATGCGTATTTACTTTTTCCACACACCGTCTGCCTTTATAGGTGTTTCCATCTCTATCCACACACAAAGGATGGCTTCTCGCCACTCTAGAAATGTCTTACCAAAATTTTCTACAGGCACAATGTGTTCCCACTCAAGTCGGCTAGCTCGGTCAAGATATTTATTTGTGGTGAAACCGTCGGGTAGAATAATGTTTCCGTGAGTATCAAAGTGGGCTTGGCAATAAAGCGTAATGCGGTCATCTTCAAAGGCGTATATCTGGGATATAAAAATCTTTTTGACATGGTAAAAACTTTGCTTTGCCAAGCCGGTAGTAAAAGTTGTGTATATAATTAATATAACTAATAAAATAATAACTAGTCACCCCTTAGAAACTAATCAAGCTATTAAAATATATTGAAAAATAAGGAGAGTTACTATAACATTCTTAACCAGCAATATAATTTCTATGTAAAAAAACTGGCAGAAAAGGATGT
>JAWXUA010000139.1:0-7569 GCA_044433065.1 Pseudomonadota bacterium | reverse complement strand
AATGATGTTGTCGAGGTTAAGGGTCCTAAGGGCACGTTGACCACCCCAGTTTGTGCTACTCTTTCTTATGAAGTTGTAGACAACGCTGTGGTCATCACCCGTATCGACGAAACCCGTCAGCCCCGTGCCCAACATGGTCTCCGTCGCACGTTGCTCGCCAACTGCGTAGAAGGCGTGTCTAAGGGTTTCTCCAAGACTCTTGAAGTCATCGGTGTTGGTTATAAAGTCGCAGTTAAGGGTGACATTGTTGACCTTGCGGTTGGCTACTCCCACCCAGTACTGATTGACCTGCCTGCTGGTATCTCTGCTAAAGCAGAAGGCACCAAGCTCACCATCATGGGCGCTGATAAGTGCCTCGTTGGTGAAGTGGCAGCTTCCATCCGCCGTGTACGTAAGCCTGAGCCATACAAGGGCAAGGGTATTAAGTACGAAAACGAACAGATTCGTCGCAAAGCCGGCAAGTCTGGTGGTAAAAAATAGGCAGGTATGAGACCATGAAATTCACAAAGAATGAAGCCAGACAGCGCCGTAAGGTTCGTATTCGGAAAAAGATTTCCGGTACTCCAGCACGCCCACGCTTGGTGGTCTACAGGTCTAACCTGCACGTCTACGCACAAATCGTAGATGATACCACCGGAACTACCCTTGCTGCAGCTTCCACGTTGACCATTGCGCGTCAGCAGGAAGGCGTCCATGCCAATAAGGCTGGCGCAGAATTGGTAGGCAAGGAAATTGCCCGCCTCGCTAAAGACAAAGACGTCACCAGCGTGGTATTTGACCGTAACGGCTACCTGTTTCATGGACGCATCAAGGCTGTTGCCGATGGTGCCCGTGAAGCTGGCCTTGAATTCTAACGGTTGGTAGGTATCTGGCATGGAACAGAACGAAAACGGGTTGATCGAAAAGATCGTCTACCTCAACCGAGTTGCCAAGGTCGTAAAGGGCGGTCGTCGCTTTAGCTTCAGCGCCCTCGTGGTTGTCGGTGATGGCAATGGATCCGTAGGCTTCGGCCTCGGTAAAGCACAAGAAGTGCCTGAAGCACTTCGCAAGGCTACCGAGCGCGCAAAGAAGGCTATGGTCGAAGTGCCACTGGTTGACGGTACTCTTCCTTACGAAATCCTTGGTCGCTTCGGCGCAGGTCACGTTATGTTGAAGCCTGCATCCAAGGGTACTGGCATCATCGCTGGCGGCGCAGTCCGCGCAGTTATGGAAGCCGTAGGCGTAACGGACGTCCTCAGCAAGGCCATTGGCACTAACAATCCACACAACGTCTTGCGAGCTACGGTTGCAGGTCTTACTTCCCTTCGCAGCGCAGAATACGTTAGCGAATTGCGTGGTAAGAAGCTCGAAGCTCCACGTAAGTAAGGATTAGCCATGATCAAGGTCAAGCTTATTCGCAGCAAGATCGGTTGCAATCCTAACCAGCGCGCTACTTTGGCCGCTCTTGGTTTGCGCCGCATCGGCATGGAAAAGACGTTCACGGAAGATGCTGCTATTCGCGGCATGATTAACAAGGTTAAGCACTTGGTTGAGGTGAGCGAATAATGCAAATGCACGAACTGTATCCGTTCCCTGAGCAACGCAAGACGCGTCGCCGCGTTGGCCGTGGCTCAGGCTCCGGTCTTGGTTGCACGTCTGGCAAGGGTAACAAGGGTCAGAACGCACGCGCTGGTGGTGGTGTACGCCCCGGTTTTGAAGGCGGCCAAATGCCACTTCAACGCCGTTTGCCAAAGCGTGGTTTCAAAAACGCTCCCTTCAAAGTAACATACTCTGTCATCAACTTGACTCGCTTGCTTTCTGCTTTTGAAGGCAAGACCGAAATCAGCCTTGACGACATTTACGATCGCGGCATCTGCGCTCTCGGTACCCCAGTGAAAATCTTGGGTGACGGCGAAATCAGCACCGCAATCAAAGTAGAAGCTCACAAGTTTAGCGCTTCCGCAGTGGAGAAGATCCAAGCTGCTGGCGGCGAAGCCAAGGCATTGGAAGGTTAAACTTATGGCTGCAAGTGGTGTTGATAATCTGGCGCGTCTGCCTGAGCTTAGAACTAAGCTTATGTGGACAATCCTGTTGCTGGCCGCCTACCGTATTGGGGTTCACGTCCCAATCCCCGGTGTGGATACCTCGGCTCTGGCAGATTTCTTTGCCAGCGTTCAGAACACCCTTTTTGGCCTCTTTGATATGTTTTCTGGGGGCGGACTCAGCAATTTGTCTGTGTTCGCTCTCGGGATCATGCCCTACATTTCGGCATCCATCATCATGCAACTGCTTCAGGTCGCAAGCCCTGATTTAAAGCGGATGGCAAAAGAAGAGGGTGCCGCAGGGCGCAGAAAGCTTACCCAGTACACTCGTTACGCTACAGTGCTCATTACTATCATTCAAGGCTTCGGCATTGCCATGGGCCTTGAAAGTATGCACAGCCCTTCTGGGGCACCAGTGGTTCTCGAAGCTGGTTGGGCTTTCCGGGGCATAACTATTGTCACCTTGACCGCGGGCACTGTGCTCATCATGTGGCTTGGTGAACAAATCACTGAGAAGGGTATTGGTAACGGTATCTCGCTGATTATCTTCTCAGGCATTGTCTCCGGTATCCCCGGTGGCATCTTCAAGTCTGTACAGCTTATCCAAGCAGGCGATATGAGCATCTTTATGGCGCTTTTCTTGCTTGTAATGATGGCGGCCATTCTTGGAGGCATCGTGTTTGTTGAGCGCGCACAACGTCGTATTCCAATCCATTACGCTAAGCGTCAAGTGGGCCGGAAAATGTATGGCGGGCAAAACACACACCTCCCTCTTCGCTTGAATACGGCAGGTGTTATTCCTCCTATTTTCGCGTCGAGCTTGCTCCTGTTCCCTGCAACCATTGCAAACTTCTCAACTAATGAGACCTTGCAAGAAGTGGCTGCATGGTTCGCACCGCAAACCATTCCGTACAACATTCTTTTTGTTGGCCTGATTGTGTTCTTCTGCTTCTTCTATACAGCAATGATTTTTGATCCAAAAGACGTTGCTGAGAACTTGAAGAAGGGCGGCGGTTTTATCCCAGGTATCCGACCTGGTGACAAAACTCGGGAGTATATTGATAAAGTCTTGACTCGGATCACCCTTTGGGGTGCCCTGTACATCTCAATAATCTCTGTTCTGCCAATGCTTATGATTGCGCAGTTCAACGTACCGTTCTATTTTGGCGGCACAAGCTTATTGATCCTTGTGGGCGTGGCCATTGACTTCATGTCGCAAATTGAGTCTCACTTGATTTCGCGTCAATATGAAGGCCTCATGAACAAGAATAAGATTAAGGGGTAACGGTAGCTTTGAAAAAGTTCCGTGGTGTCTTTATCAAAAATGAGAATGAAATTAGCCTCCTTCGGGAGGCTAATCGAATGGTAGCATTGGTTCTTGACGCCATCGGTGAAGCAGTTCGCCCTGGCGTCAAGACCATGCATTTTGAGGAAATCGCTCAGAACATGTGCCGTGAATTCGGCGTTCGGCCAGCTTTCCAAGGCTATTATGGTTTTCCATATGCCATTTGTTGCTCTGTCAATGAAGAAGTCGTCCACGGCTTCCCATCTGAAAGAGTGCTTCAGGAAGGCGACATTGTGAGCATTGATATGGGCGTTGTCTATAAAGGCTTTTATGGCGACTCAGCACGTACCTTTCCTGTAGGAAAAGTGAGTGATGAGGCCATAAAGTTAATGACAATTACCCGAGAATCGCTTATGAAGGGCATCGAGCAGGCCCATGTAGGCAATAACCTCATGGACGTTGCAGCCGCTATCCAACAACATGCGGAAGGCAACGGCTTTGGGGTCGTGCGTCGTTTTGTCGGCCACGGTATTGGCTCAAGCTTGCACGAAAAACCCGAAGTCCCGAACTTCGTACCCGCTGGCATGACAGGGCTTCCCTTGAAAGCTGGCATGGTCATCGCTATAGAACCGATGATTACGGTAGGTACCTATGAGGTTGAAATCCTCGAAGACAACTGGACGGCAGTCACGCGCGACAGAAAATACGCCGCGCATTTTGAACATACTATCGCAATTACGGGCCATGGACCAGAAATTTTGAGTTTATCGCCCGGAGTAGTGCTTTAGTTGTTGACGGCCATTAAAGGTAATGGTATCCGTCCCTGTTCCAACGATGTTTTGTCGTTGCGGCTTAAGTTACCTTAACGGAGACGAAGATGAAAGTCAGACCTTCTGTCAAGAAAATCTGCCCCAAGTGCAAGGTGATTCGACGCCGGGGCGTGCTGAGAGTCATCTGCGAAAACCCCCGGCACAAGCAGCGCCAGGGCTAAAAACACAGGAGTCAGACTGTGGCCAGAATAGCTGGTATCGATCTGCCCCGTGGCAAGCGCGTTGATATTGCGCTCACTTACATTTACGGCATTGGTCGTGTAACGTCTTTGGAAATTCTCAGCGCTGTGGGTATCGATTGGACCCGCAACGTTGATGACATTACCGCTGACGAAGTCAACGAAATCCGTAAAGAAATCGAACAAAACCACAAGGTTGAGGGTGACCTCCGCCGTGAAGTCAGCGCTAATATCAAGCGTCTGATGGACGTAGGTTGCTACCGTGGTCTTCGTCACCGCCGTGGCCTCCCAGTCCGCGGCCAACGCACCAAGACCAACGCCCGTACCCGTAAGGGACCAAGACGCGGCACCGTCAGCAAGAAGAAGTAGGTTTCTTTCTGGCTGAAAAGACGTGGAATCTCACCTGAGCGCTAGCGCTATAATGCTAGTGACCAGTGCGGCACGGCTCTGTCATAATTGAGCTCGTTCTGAGGTTCCGGCACAGCCCCTAAATCCTATCTTTAAAGAAGAGTGAAGTTATGGCAAGACCAAAGCGCTCGGTCAAAAAAAGAGATAAAAAGAATGTACCTGTGGGCCTCGTCCACATCCAAGCTACGTTCAACAATACCATCGTGACCTTTACGGACACCAGAGGTAACGCCATTAGCTGGGCTAGCGCAGGCCAAAGCGGCTTTAAGGGCTCTCGTAAGAGCACCCCTTTTGCTGCTCAAATGGCTGCTGAACAAGCCGCTAAGAAGGCACAGGACAACGGCATGAGAACCGTGGGCATCTATGTAAAGGGCCCAGGTTCTGGTCGCGAAGCTGCTATGCGTGCTGTTAATGCAGTAGGCTTCAAGGTAGCATTCATCCGTGACGTTACCCCAATCCCACACAACGGTTGCCGTCCACCTAAACGGCGCCGCGTCTAAGAGGAGGACACAGTCTTGGCTAAGTATACTGATGCTAAGTGCCGTCTGTGCCGCCGTGAAGGCACCAAGCTTTTCCTTAAGGGTGACCGCTGCTACACTGAAAAGTGTGCATTCGATCGCCGCCCTTACGCTCCTGGTCAACACGGCCGTGCGCGTAAAAAGTTCAGCGACTACGCTGTTCAGTTGCGTGAAAAGCAAAAGGTCCGTCGTATGTACGGCATCCTCGAGCAACAATTCCGTGCTTACTTCGTCAAAGCCGACATGGCTAAGGGCGTAACCGGCGCGAACTTGCTTTCCTTGCTCGAACGCCGTCTTGATAACGTGATCTACCGTCTTGGCTTCGCCAACTCCCGTAACCAAGCCCGTCAGTTGGTGCGTCACAGCATCTTCCTTCTGAATGGCCGCAAGGTGAATATCCCATCCTTGCAGGTTCGCATTGGTGACGTAATCGAAGTTGCTGAAAGCAACCGCAAGATTCCGGTTATCGTTGAAGCTCAGGAAGTTATCGCACGTCGCGGTTGCCCAGCTTGGTTGGAAGCAGATGCTCCTAACTTCAAGGGCACCGTTAAGGCTTTGCCACAACGCGAAGACATCCAGTTCCCAATCAACGAGCACCTGATTGTCGAGCTTTACTCCAAATAAGCGGGTGTGAGCATGCTCATCAAACAAGGCGAAAAACTCATCAATACGCGCAACTGGTCCGAGCTTGTAAAGCCCGACCAAATCTCTCGCGACAGCGATCCATACGATTCCATGTATGGCAAGTTTGTTTGCGAACCTCTGGAGCCTGGATATGCTACGACCGTTGGCAATGCCATGCGTCGTGTGCTCCTTTCCTCCCTCCAAGGCGCAGCTTTCGTAGCTGTGAAGATTACTGGCGTACAGCATGAGTTCACTACGATTACTGGCGTCCTCGAAGACGTTACGGATATCGTATTGAATCTGAAGCAAGTTCGTCTCGCAATGGATACCGACGAGCCGCAAACTGTGACCCTTTCCGTAAATCAGAAAGGTGAAATCACAGCTGGTGATATCGAAGCCAACCAACACGTGATGGTTTTGAACCCAGAGCAGCCAATCGCTACCCTCACCGAGGATATCGAGCTTACCTTTGAACTTGAAGTGCGCATGGGTAAGGGCTACGTCCCTGCTGATATGCACGACGGTATCAACGATGAGATCGGTCTCATTAGACTTGACGCTAGTTTCTCGCCAGTGCGCAAAGTTGCCTACACGGTTGAGCAGGCTCGCGTCGGCCAGATGACGAACTTTGACAAGCTGATTCTCGAAGTGTGGACTGACGGTTCTGTGACCCCTGAAGATTCTATCGCATACAGCGCTAAAATCATCAAAGATCAGATTTCTGTCTTCATTAACTTCGATGAGCGTATCTCGGGCGAAAGCGCTGGCGGTGCTGCCGATGGCGGCGAGTGCAACGATAGCCTCTTTAAGAGCATCGATGAACTCGAACTCTCCGTTCGTGCTACCAACTGCCTCAAGAGCGCAAATATCGCGCTTGTCGGTGAATTGGTTCAAAAGACTGAAAACGAAATGCTTAAAACCAAGAACTTTGGTCGCAAATCCCTCGACGAAATTCGTCGTGTGCTTGGCGATATGGGCCTTGATTTTGGCATGAAAGTTGACAGTTTCGATAAGAAATATCAGGAATGGAAGAGGAAGCAGCAAAATGAGGCATAGCAACTCTGGCAAAAAGCTGGGTAGAACTCCCTCGCACCGTAAGGCTTTGTTCCGCAATCTGTCCAAGGCTCTCCTGACGCACGGAAAAATCCGTACCACGGAAACCAAGGCTAAGGAACTTCGTCGTACCGTCGAGCCACTGATTACCCTCGCTCTGCGCAACGATCTGCACTCTCGCCGTCAGGCTTTCGCAATCCTCGGTGACCACCAACTCGTTAAGCGTTTGTTTGACGAAATCGCTCCAGCTTTTGCTGGCGTACCAGGTGGCTACACCCGTGTGATTAAGCTTGGTCTGCCACGTACCGGCGACTGTGCTCCAATGGCCATTATCGAATTCACTCGTGAGCCTCTCTCTGCAGAAGCTCCAGCTGAAGAAGCCGCAGCGTAATAGCTAACGCATTTTCGATCCCAAAAAGGACAGCCTAGAAATAGGTTGTCCTTTTTTTGTTGGAGAGGAAGTGATGCCTTATATGACCATAATATTGCTACTTTGGACTTAATTGGTCTGCTAGCATTGTTGTGTCTACTTAGTCACCCCTTAGAAACTAATCAAGCTATTAAAATATATTGAAAAATAAGGAGAGTTACTATAACATTCTTAACCAGCAATATAATTTCTATGTAAAAAAACTGGCAGAAAAGGATGTT
>JAWXUA010000138.1:0-7578 GCA_044433065.1 Pseudomonadota bacterium | reverse complement strand
CAGACCCCCATCCCCTCCCCCAAAAACTTTTCATTGGGAAGGATGGGAGTTTGTGGAGAATTAGAAAATCTTTTTTTTAAAGTAATGTATAACTTTTTTTGCGCACGAGACTCGAGAAGCGGAGAGATTTTTTCGCCTAACGAGGAAGACAAGTTTTTGGCGAAGAAAGTGTATAAGTAATACTCGACCTGAGCCAAAAACGAGGTCTGACAAAGTTAGGCGGAAAAAGATCCCGCTTCTCTAAATATCAAGGTCCTGCACAGCCAAAGCATTACGCACGATGAAATCGCGGCGCGGTTCAACGCGGTCGCCCATGAGCTGTTCAAAAGCGTCATTGGCGTCTTCAGCGTCGTCCACGGAGACTTGTAAGAGCGTGCGGTTCTCAGGATTCATGGTGGTGACCCAAAGCTGGTCAGGGTTCATTTCACCAAGGCCTTTGTAACGTTGGATAGTGATACCACGACGTGCTTCTTCAAGAACGGCTTTTTGCAAGGCGAAGATGTCGGGAATATCGAGAGCATCGGTCTTGCGGTTCAGAGTAAAGGTCAAGCCGCCGCAAAGGTCGTTGAGGGACGCAAGAGCATCATAGGCATGACGATACATGCGTGAGTTGAAGAACTCGATGCCAAGGCGTGTACGGTGGCCGTTGGTATTTTCAAAGATGATAAAGAAGCGTTCATCGCCCATATCATCATTGTCATCACTAGTATCCTCTCGCTCAATAAGAGCTGTGTAGCCACGAGTGAGAAGCCATTCCGTAAAGGTTGGGGGCAGCATGCTTGGAGCATCTGGCTGTGCAAAAGAGTCAGCAGAAAGACGCTCGGAATGCTCAAGGAAAGCAAGGAATAATTCACGAGAAATGCCAGCGCTTTCAGCGTCAGCAATGCGCGCTTGCACAGCCTCAATATCCTTGATGAGCGTGATGAGCGAGTCACCAAAGAATATGGCCTTATTGGTGGCATGGATTTGCACGTCTTCACTCACACGCGTCATAAGGAAAGCGTTGAGCTCGGCATCGTCCTTAATGAAGCGCTCAAAGCGGCTATTATGCGCGCGGTACAGCGGTGGCTGTGCAATGTAAAGATAGCCAAGGTCGATGAGCTCTGGATATTGACGGAAGAAGAAGGTCAATAAAAGCGTACGGATGTGCGCACCGTCCACGTCAGCGTCAGTCATGATGACGACTTTGTGATAACGGAGTTTGGAATAATCCGTATCCTCTTTGCCAATACCAGCGCCCATAGCTGTGATAAGCGCCTTCACTTCGGTGTTGGCAAGCATCTTGTCAAAACGGGTGCGTTCTGTATTGAGGATTTTGCCGCGCAAAGGAAGAATAGCTTGCGTATTAGGGTTACGTCCTTGCTTGGCAGAGCCGCCAGCGGAGTCACCTTCTACAATGAAGAGTTCGCTAAGAGCTGGGTCCTTAGATTGGCAGTCCGCAAGTTTACCTGGCAGCGCATTGTCAGACAAAGCACCCTTACGGCGCACAAGGTCCTTAGCCTTACGCGCAGCATCACGAGCTCGGGCAGCGTCCACAGCTTTATCAATAATAAGGCGAAT
This sequence comes from Pseudomonadota bacterium, assembly GCA_044433065.1. Taxonomy (GTDB): domain Bacteria; phylum Desulfobacterota; class Desulfovibrionia; order Desulfovibrionales; family Desulfovibrionaceae; genus Nitratidesulfovibrio. The sequence continues at coordinate 6,018 of JAWXUA010000138.1, read as the reverse complement.
TTCTTTAGGATTTTCTTCAAAGTAGACGGACAGCTTGTCGTAAACAAGACCGCCAACAATGCCAGCGATTTCGCTATTACCAAGCTTAGTTTTGGTCTGGCCTTCAAACTGTGGTTGCGGCAGCTTGACGCTCACAACAGCGGTAAGACCTTCGCGCACATCATCGCCAGAAAGGGTGGTACCTTTCATTTTCTTCACGAGGTCAGGCTGGCCCTTAATATAGCCATTGATACCGCGTGTAAGGGCCGTTTTAAAGCCAGCAAGGTGTGTGCCGCCTTCTTTGGTGCGGATATTATTGGCAAAGGTGAGCATGTTTTCTTTGTAGCCAGCATTATATTGCAAGGCAAAGTCCACAGTCACATTGTCAGCAAGGCCGCTCGCACTGATGATGCCATGGATGCCGCTTTCACCAGAATTCAAGTCTTTGACGAACTGAGTGATGCCACCATCAGCATGGAAGGTGTGGCTTTCCTTAGTGCGTTCGTCCTTAAACTCGATGGTAAGACCTTGGTTGAGGTACGCGAGTTCCTCAAAGCGTTTACGCAGAACGTCGTAAGAGAATTGGTTGGTCTCAAAGATTTCTTCGTCAGGCTTAAAACGCACCGTGGTACCATGACCACGAGCGTCGCCAAGATTGCGTACATCCTCAAGAGGCACACCGCGCGAGTACTTTTGTGCGTAACGCTGTCCATCGCGCTTAATGAGCACTTCTAAGCTCTCAGAAAGGGCATTAACACAGCTCACGCCAACACCATGCAGGCCACCAGACACTTTATAGGCGTCATTGTCGAATTTACCGCCAGCATGGAGCTTGGTCATGACGACTTCAACAGCAGGGCGCCCTTCCTTTGGGTGGATGTCCACAGGAATGCCGCGACCATTGTCGCTTACCGTAACGCTGTTGTCGATATGCAAGGTCACGACGACTTTGTCGCAAAAGCCAGCCATAGCTTCGTCAATAGCATTGTCCACAACTTCGTAGACAAGGTGGTGCAAACCACGCACATCGGTGGAACCAATGTACATGGCAGGACGCTTACGAACAGCAGCAAGACCTTCAAGGATGGTAATACTGTCCGCGTTATAGGAATTCGCTGTGGTCATTTATGCCTCTTCTTCGCTGTAATAAGTCTCGTCTGTAATCTTCATAGGCATGAGAATGACGGTGTATTCTGGATCATCAGTACCAGCAATGCCACAAGGACCTTCCCCACCAGTCATGGTGAGGGTTAGCTCTGCGGATTGGAAGTGGTTCATAATGTCGATGAGATTTTTGGTAGGGAACGCAATACGGGTGAGTTCGCCTTCATAGACAACTTCAAGGTATTCCGACGCAGAACCCGTCTCTTGGCCCTTAGCGGTCATGGTGACCTCATTGGCTGCAAGGTGCAGGTAGGCGCAGCGGTTATTATCGCTATGGAAAATCTGCAGACGGGTCAAAGCGTCCATGCAGTCCTTGCGGTTCAGTTTCAAGGTAGAAACATCAGGGCTCGACAGTTTCGCCATGAAATTCATGTAATCAGGATACGCGCTATTGGTCAGTGGCAAGGAGAAGGTTTCACTGCCATCGCCCGTACGCAAATACAAACGCTTGTCCGTCATGTTCAATTCAATCTCGTCGCCACCAAGCCATTTTTTGAGGTCGCCAAGATATTTTTTGTTGATGAGGATACCATCAGCAGGAAGCTTATTATGGAGTTCATCATTCATAAAGCCCATGAGCGCAAATTGGTGACCATTCAAACCACATGTTTCAATGCGGTTATGAGGACCATCTGCGCTTTGTGCTGCAATAGGCTTCATGAAGAGGCAAGCAATGGCCGCAGCACCATCTTCATCGCTAATGCAAAAAGTGATGCGCTCAAGGATATCTTGGAGAAAATCGCCAGACCACATGACCGCGCCATCGCTAGGGAAGTCGCTGAAGTTTTGGAACCACACAGGGTCATTGGTAGGAATTTTATATTTACGTCGTCCTTGTTCAACGCGCAAAACATTGTTGTCAGCATCAAGAGTCAAAGAGATGGTGCCAGCTGGAAGCTTTGAAAGCAAATCTACAAAGGCACGACCTTGCACGCCTACAAGACCTTGGCTTTCCACTTCAGCAGTATACGAGCCACAAAATTCAAGGCTGGTATCTGTGGACATGATGGCAAGAGTATTTTCTTCAGCCTTCAGCCAGATGGAACGCAAATAGGCTGCACCTGATTTGGTAGGAAGGATGCTAGCGGCTTTTTGGAGGCCTTCGATGACATGTTCTTTTTGAACTCTTACATTCATAATATATATTCCTTTTCTTTATAGTAGTAGAAGTAGGGGGTGTTGCTAAGTTACTAAGTTATGTATGTGCTTGAAGTTATTGAGTAATCGAGGTCATTAACTACAAACATTCAGTGACACTGGGAACAGATATAATTTTATGTTCTGTCGTTTTCACGACTTATGCACCGTTTTTTCAGCTCTGTTACTAAGGTGTGCGTATCCTTGTTATCCCGCTGAAGTTTATTGATTTTATTGACTGAGTACATGGTTGTACTATGGTCTTTTCCATTAAAAAAGCGGCCTAAAGTAGGAAAGGAACAACCAAGCAGCTCACGACATAGGAACATAGCGACTTGCCGTGCAAAGACAATTTCTTTGTGGCGTTTGTCACCAAGGATATCGGCTGGACTGAGGTTGAAATGGTCACTCACAATATCGATGATTTTTTTGTGTGAAAGTTTTCGTTCGCGTCCGCTTTCAGCATGGCGCAAGAGTTTTTCAAGCTCTCGATCTTCCACATTGTGTTCAACCATCTCCACATACGCGGAAATTTTGAGCAAAATTCCTGTTATATGGCGAAAACTTGGGCAACGCTGTGCAATAAGTAAGACTTGTTCCCGCGTGAGCTTTAGGCTTGCTTGTGCGCATTGGCTTTGGATAAAGCGAGCTCGCACATCAATGTCAGGCTCCTTGAGATGCAGGATTAATCCAAGTTCAAGGCGTGACCGCAAGGCTGGGCTAATATCTTGCAAAAGGGCAAGCCCACCTGTGCACGCGAAAGCCATTTGCTTATGTGTCGCAAGGAAGTGGTCAAAGAGGCAAACAAATTCATCGTGCAAGTGAGGCAGGTCACACAAAAGGTGAATATCATCAAGGAGAAAGGCTTCACGTTGCATAAGGTGTTTGCGCACCACAAGCTTGTCAGCACGGGCATATAAAATTTCAATGTCTGTGATGGACTTACAGTAGACACTGGCTGGTCCCATGGCAGTGGCTAAATCATGGGCAATGGCACCAAGCAAGTGACTTTTACCGTTCCCACTTTCACCACAAATCAGCACAGGATTGTAACGCTGTGCATTACTTGCCCCATAGGCTCCGCTGGCGGCTTCGCGTGCTGCTGTGAGCGGAAAGGTGTTTTTGTGATTTACGATGAATGAGTCGAAGGTTTGTTCGTGCTGTGCTTTGCCTATGGTGTGTCCAAAACGGTCGTGCGGATAGTCTTTTGTGGGCACCGTTGTTGAGAGCTGTGTATATGGCGTGCTAAGATTGTCTGGACGGGCCTCTGGATAACCGTCTACATGGCTCTCTGGATGGCCTGTAACACGTAAAGGCGTGGAATTTGGGATGTACACTCTTTCAGCGTTATTGAAGGCGTGCACAGGGGCTACTGGCCTTTTTTGCATATCTGCGTACAGTATTCGATAGTTTTGCCCAAAGAAGTCGTGTACGGCATAGCTAAAAACAGCCTGTGGTCCATTCGAAAACCAAGTGCCAAAGAAAGGATGAGGAAAAAAGACCGTGATACACTGCTCATCTTCATTGATGGAGATTGTCAGTGGATCAAACCAAGTGCGCAAGTCCTGCTCTTGGCAACGGAGCGCTAGGTATTCACGGAATTGTTTTGTCATGGTTTTCTATATTGGGTCCACACTAAGGCCATATTACGTTCACGCTAAAAAAGCATGCCAAGGGCTTTGTATACGCTGTCGAAAAAAGGTCTTTATACAGAATAAAAATTGACTATCCTTATATATAGACCGCGTATAAAATTTTGTAGCATGAATTAAACAAAGCCACAAGTGTTAAGTAAAATATAATATTTTGATATTTTAAGTGGTTATATGGTAGTAAAAAGTAATTAATGCAGCGCAATGATGGAAATTTTGAAAGTTCTTTTTATAGGCTGGAAAAAGATAGAACGCTGGACAATTTTGCAAGCTAACGCTAGGGTAAGCGTGTGTTTGCATGTAAACTGCGCTTCACTTTGTGTAGTGCATTTTTTTATATTTTTCTTAACGGTTTTATGGTGGTTATGCTTTATGGCAAAGCGTTCTAAATCATTGCGCGGCATTATCTGTTATAGTTTATGTATGTGTTTAGCATTTAGTATTCTGAGTTATTCTTTATACTGTTTTCTTGGGAGCGATGAGCCTGTTGAACAATCTACTATCATAGCAGAAACCGCTACAGTTGATAAAGATACGACGAAATCTTCTACCTTAATTGATAAGATAGAGTTAAAACTTGTTAAAGAAAGCTTTGCAGAAGATACAAATCAGGATGAGCAAGTAACAAGTACCATCAATGTTATTCATTTAAGAGATGCTGACCTTGCACCATTAGAGCATGATAATGTTGTCATCTATGCTGCAGAAAAAACAGTAGAGCATAATGATGTACCTTGCCCTGAGACTGAACAAGAAGATGCTATTGAAGAAAGTTCTATCATTTGCTCAGAAGAGCAAGTTATTGAAGGTGAAGACTCTTGTATCCCTGCACATGGTGAAAACTCCTTTGAAGTTACACCAGAATATATGAATGAAGTAGAGTCTTTAGAGCCACGTGAACCTATCTACATTCGTGATAAAGTGCGTAACGGTGATTTTGCAGGGAAAATATTGAATACATGGCTGTCCCCTTCTGAAATCCACAGTCTTTTAGAGGTGGCCAATAAGCACTATAAATTAAGCAATATTCGTGTTGGCCAAGCATATACTGTTACTCTTGACCCTTATGATAAATCATTTCAGCATTTTACCTATGAAATTGACGGTACAAAAGTACTGAGCGTGCGTCTTGATAAAAGCGCATCCGCTGAAGAGAAAAAGTTTATAGCAGAAGTCACTGGTATACTTTACGATTACAAGCTCGTGAAGGTACAAGGAACTGTGGACAACAGTCTCTATGGTGCTGTTATCAATGCTGGCGAAAATACTGCCCTTGGTGCCATTCTTACCGATATTTTTGGCTGGGAAATTGACTTTGCTCAAGATATTCGCAAAGGCGATACCTTCACTGTGCTCGTAGAAAAGCGCTATCGGGGTGGCGACTTTAAGGGCTATGGCCGTGTTTTATCCGCTTCCTACATCAATGGTGGCGAGCTGCACGAAGCATTCCGCTTCACCGACGAATTTGGTGGGGCTGCCTATTTTAATAGAGATGGCGATAGCTTACGTAAAGCATTCCTCAAAGCTCCGCTGAACTTCACGCGCATTTCATCGCCATACACCATGAAGCGCTATCACCCAATCCTAAAGAAAAATCGTCCGCACCAAGGCATCGACTACGCCGCACCATCTGGCACGCCAGTGAAAAGCGTTGGCGACGGCACTGTGGTCTTCCGTGGTTGGATGAATGGCTATGGCAATATCGTCCGTATTCGCCATGCCAATAATATCGAAACCATGTATTCACACCTGTCGAAATTTGCTGCAAACCTCAAGGTCAATCAGCGTGTGCGCCAAGGGCAAGTCATTGCCTACGTTGGCTCCACTGGCCTCTCCACAGGACCGCACCTCGATTTCCGTGTGCGTAAAAATGGCCAGTTCGTGAACCCAAATACCCTTCTCAATCCACGCAGCAATCCTGTATCCAAAAAGCTTAAAGCAGAATTCGCTGAGCGCATCGCACTCTATGAAAAGCTCGAAAAAGATGTCGCTACAAGCAAGTATATGCCTGAATTGGTTGTTGAAAATGTTGATTAGGTGAGGCTGGGGGGAAGGGAAAAAATTTTGAAAAATTTTTTCCCTTCCC
>JAWXUA010000137.1:0-7638 GCA_044433065.1 Pseudomonadota bacterium | reverse complement strand
CTGTGATTACCACCTTCGCCTCCATAGTGCCGTTGCACGCACTATACAGGCTTTTTAGGTGGCTCAAAATTTCATGAGCGTTGCGGGGAAATGTGGCTCACTTTTTCATTAGCGTTTATACACGCTCCCTTTTTTTGTGCTTACTCATTTTTTTTGTGCTTTCATTTTGCATTTAAGTAGAGTTGTTGCTTTCTCAAAATCTTCAAGTGTATTTATATCAAGTCCACTTTCTGCGGAAAGTATATACCCGTATGTATTGTCATTTGCACGAAAATCAGTGTTAAGCATACGTACTGTATTGATATAAATAGCACCGTTTAAGATATAATAGGGCTGCAAATCTTGTCTTCGTACGTTACTTGGTGAATTCAATACTTTTTGCATCTGATGATTTTCATCCATTGTGCGCATAAAGAGTGGGTGTTCTTCAACTGAAGATATGCTAGCTAAGCTATCAAGGTTATGCTGAATAAAAAAATCTACGGCATTTCGGATATCTTGACTATCTCTTAGGGGAGATGTGGGCTGGAGATAGACAAGAATATCAAAATGTAAATTTTGTGCGCTGAGCTCTTTGATAGCGTGAAATATTGTGTCTTCAGCTTTTGCAGTGTCAGAGGATAAATACTCTGGACGAAGAAAAGGGGTCGCCGCGCCATATTGGTTTGCAATTGTAGCAATTTCTGGACTATCTGTTGAAACAACAATGTCATCAAAGCACTTTGCGTCTAAAGCTGCATGAATTGTGTATGCAATTAAAGGTTTATCTAAAAGCATCTTGGTATTTTTTTTAGGGATACCTTTACTTCCAGAGCGTGCAGGAATGAGAGCTAGTATTCTGTTATTTTTATACATGATTATTACCTATTTTAAGAAAGCACAAAATCAATAAATTTTTTCTGCTTTGGGGTTTGCCAAGTTAGTTCGTTACATAGAATTGAGTGAAAATTTTGAGCACTATTGCCGCTACCAAAAATAGAGCTTGTGTAGCGGTGCTGTTCAACTTGACTCATTGCGAGTAGTATATCTTTTTCTGTATATTCAGGGAGATGAATAATATTTTTCAGAATATCAGCCTTGTACCGTCCAGCTTGTCGCGTACCTAAATCAATGGCAGGAATGCCATAGACACAAGCTTCACGCACACCTGCACTTGAGTTTCCAAGAATAAATGCTGCTTGCTTCAGTAGAGTAAGAAAGTATTCAAATCTAAAGGACGGAACAATCTTAATACTATTCTTTTTTGAGATAAGGCGTGTATATTGAGCAAGTATTTCTTCGCTTCCATCATCATTATTTGGATAAATGATGACAAAATTTTGTTGAGATGCATTTATTGCATTCACTAACTCTTGTGTTTGGCTTTTAATTTTTTCGAGTTCGGTGACTACTGGGTGATATAGTACAAGAGCATATGTTTTAAAGGGAATATCATAGTGTTGCAAAACGGTTTGCAATGGTGGCAGTGATGGGCTGAGCATGATATCAATATCGGGAGAACCAATGATATGAATATTTTCCTGTATTTCACCAAGTTGTATAAGGCGAGTTTTAGCTTCTTCATTTGCCACAAAATGTAGATGGGCAAACTTTGAAATAGCATGCTTAATGGACTCATCAATGGTTCCTGTAATTTCTCCGCCTTCAATATGCGCTACGAGAATATTATTAAAGGCGCCAACAATAGCCCCAGCTAATGCTTCGAGTCTATCTCCATGTACAACAATCATATCAGAATGGTTTTCTTTGACGAATTGGTCAAAGCGTACAATGAGAGACCCAAGGCGTCCATTCATTGATGTACTTTGCTTTTCTGTTTTATCTAAAAAAATATGTAAAAAATTATCTTTTATTATTTCATTGTAGGTACTACCAAACTTCTCTTCTAAATGCATTCCTGTAACAAAAATAGAAGTTATAAAATGCGTATCGCTGCTTAGAGTCTGTAAAATAGATTTTATTTTCCCATAATCAGCACGAGTACCCGTTAAAAAAGTAATTTTTCGCTTCATTTATTGCACCATGCTCTTTGTAATTTGTTCATCACTGTTAATAGTGCATGTTGCAATTTTTCCTAATATTTGTGGATACTCTTCAGCAGAAAAATCTCCAGTACCTGGACGTTTCACCCAGATATTTTTTTCTGTAAACTGTTCTCCTTTTTGAATTGGTGCAATGGAGACAACAGTTGCAAAAGCAAAGTCTATGGTAACCTGCTCTTCTTTTGCAGGTTCTTTCACGCCACCACGCATGGATGCTATTTCTGCTGAATGCTGTAAAAGCAAAGCTAGCTCTTTTTCATCCATGGAACAAACGATATCGGGCCCATTTCGATTATAACTATCGGTAAAGTGTCGTTCAAGAATGCATGCCCCCAAGGCAGTGGCTGCTAGGCAAGCATTATTATTGACTGTATGATCTGATAGACCTACTAGAACATGCGGAAATGCACGCATTAATTCTTGCATAGCACCTAGCCGAACAAGATGTGCAGGAGTAGGGTATAGGTTTGTTGTATGTAAAAGAGCAAATGGTGTTTGGTATTTTTCGACAATTGCAACAGTTTTTTTAATACTAGCAAGAGTATTCATGCCAGTTGAAATAATCATAGGCTTTTTGAATTGAGCAATATGTTCAATAAGTGGGTAATTGTTGCATTCGCCAGATCCAATTTTATACGCGGGCACGTCAAAGCTTTCTAGTCTGTCTGCAGCTGCGCGTGAAAAAGGTGTGCTGAGAAAAATCATTCCTTTGACTTCAACATATTGCTTGAGAGCATATTCATCGGCTTCATTAAGAGCGCATGAAGCCATAATATCATAAATAGAGATATCCGCATTGCCGGGAATGACATTTTTAGCGGCCTTACTCATTTCATCTTCAACAATATGGGTTTGGTGCTTAACACATAAAGCTCCAGCTCTATGCGCAGAATCAACCATTTCCTTCGCAACTTCTAAACTACCATTATGATTAATACCAATTTCTGCAATAACAAAGGGCTTGTCGCGTTCACTAATAACTAAGTTGCTGATAATAAGTTCTTTAGACATATGATTTTCGATGGTAAAATAATGATTATGGATTGTGAGCGATTATTTTTTTATATTGTTCTTTTTTACATTTATATTTCGCTTTGGCTTTTCCTGATAGTAAATGCGATAGAATTCGAATTCGTTGATAATTCATCCTATAGAAGAAGCGTTTCAATGTTGATTTTTTAGCATATTTTTCTTGTAGTATGACCATCTTTTCTTTTTCTAAGAAATCTTCAGGCAAGGGTAGACGAGTTCGAATGCAGTCGTCAGCTTTTTCTTCTAAAAGATTATTCGCTTCAGGTAATCTCGGTGCAAGGGGAACATAGTCGTTGAGTTTTGACTCTGGGGAAATAGAAAAGACTTCGATATCTGGCAGATTTTTTAAAATTTCAAGGGCTTCTAGTTGGATATTTTGTGGGTGACTTGCCATGTTTGGCTGTAGTGCTTTGTTATTAGGATTACTCCAAGGATAAGCTTGACCAGAATAGAAATCAAATCCAGTCATGTAGATTTTTCTAAAGCCTAATGTATACGCAAGGAAAAGAGACGTTATTCCTGTATTTAGCCAAACGTTATGATAATTTTTATAAAACGTAGTCAGCATGAGTAAGTCTTTATTTTCCATAATCAGAGGCCATGAATCAGGCAAGTACGATAATGGCTCCATTTTATCATGCATTGTTGAATAGTATATTGCGTCAAAATAATACTCTTTATTACGCTTGAGATTGTAAAGAGTATAATATTGCGACGTAATATTCTTTGCGTTTGGTCCTCCAAATGTATTATAAAAATCAACATTTTTTCCCAAATAATACTTTTCTTCAAAGTAAAAATCATTGACTCGTAGTATTTTAATGTCATGAGGCACTCGATAGTAATCGATTTTGGCTAAAGAAGGGCCGGCGCCGGCAACAATAATAGGGGTGTTTTGCATCATGATTACAGCCTTATTTAACTTATGCACATAAAAATAGCATGCAAGAGTTGAGTATAAAAATTTCCATTTTTTTAAATACAATATATGTATATATTGTCAAGATGGAAAGGGATTACTCACGTCAGAGAGGTGGGGCATGGTTTAAAAAATTTTCAAAAAATCAAAAAAATTTCCATTCACCCCTTTTCAACTCGAAAAGGTGACTTAATATTAAGTGCGCGAGGGAAAAGTTTATGCCCTACGCTTATTTGTGTAGAAACTTATGGTATTAGCGTGCACAAGGGCGACTCGCTGCCTGTAGCCGTTGATACGCTATGTTTAATAAAACAAAGTTTGGAGATAAAGCTCATGAATTTGAAGCCTTTGAACGACCGTGTATTGGTCAAGCGTCTTGAATCCGAAGAAAAGACCGCTGGTGGTTTGTACATCCCTGACACCGCGAAAGAAAAGCCTTCTCACGCTACTGTTGTTGCAGTTGGCCCAGGTAAGACCGCAGAAGACGGTAGCCGCGTTGCCATGACTGTTCAGGTTGGCGACACCGTTTTGTTCACCAAGTACGCTGGTACTGAAGTGAAGATTGATGGCGTTGAGCATCTCGTTATGCGCGAAGACGACATCATTGCCATCGTTGAGTAAAGGCGAATAAAGACACATAGTCGATCAATCGAAGATAGTCGACCTGTCAAATAAAGACGCATAAAGACACATAGTCGCATAATTTTATACAGAAATTTAAAAAGGATACAATCATGGCTAAAGAAATTCTTTTTGATAGCAAAGCTCGTGAAAAGCTTTCCCGTGGTGTTGATAAGCTCGCTAATGCAGTTAAAGTAACTCTCGGACCTAAGGGTCGTAACGTTGTCATCGAAAAGTCTTTCGGTGCTCCAGTTATCACCAAGGACGGCGTTTCCGTTGCGAAGGAAATCGAGCTCGAAGATAAGTTCGAAAACATGGGCGCACAAATGGTTAAGGAAGTTGCTTCCAAGACCAGCGACATCGCAGGTGACGGTACCACCACTGCAACCATTCTTGCACAAGCTGTATACCGCGAAGGTGTAAAGCTCGTTGCTGCTGGCCGTAACCCAATGGCTATCAAGCGTGGCGTTGACAAGGCTGTTGCAGCCATGACCGCTGAACTTGGCAACCTTGCAAAGCCTACCCGCGACCAAAAAGAAATCGCACAAGTTGGCACCATCTCCGCTAATTCCGACGCTACCATTGGTAACATCATTGCTGAAGCAATGTCCAAGGTTGGCAAGGAAGGCGTTATCACCGTTGAAGAAGCTAAGGGCCTCGACACCACGCTTGACGTTGTTGAAGGTATGCAGTTCGACCGCGGTTACCTCTCTCCTTACTTCGTAACCAACCCTGATAAGATGGTTTGCGAAATGGATGAGCCTTTCATTCTTTGCAATGAAAAGAAAATTTCCAGCATGAAAGACATGTTGCCTGTTCTCGAACAAGTAGCAAAGATGCAACGTCCTCTCGTTATCATCGCTGAAGACGTAGACGGCGAAGCTCTTGCAACTCTCGTTGTGAACAAGCTCCGTGGCGCACTCAACGTTGTTGCTATCAAGGCCCCAGGCTTTGGTGAGCGTCGCAAGGCTATGTTGCAAGACATCGCTATTTTGACCGGCGGTCAAGTTGTGTCCGAAGAAATGGGCATCAAGCTTGAAAACGTCACCGTTGCTGACCTTGGCGTTGCAAAGCGCGTTGTCATCGACAAAGAAAACACCACCATCGTTGACGGTGCTGGTCAAGGTGCTGACATTAAGGCACGTGTAAAGCAAATCCGCGCTCAAATCGAAGAAACCACTTCTGATTACGACCGCGAAAAGCTCCAAGAGCGTCTTGCTAAGCTCGTTGGTGGCGTTGCTGTTATTCATGTTGGTGCAGCTACTGAAACCGAAATGAAAGAAAAGAAGGACCGCGTTGAAGACGCACTCAACGCAACCCGCGCAGCTGTTGAAGAAGGCATCGTCCCTGGCGGCGGTACTGCTCTTGTTCGCGTTGTGAAGGTTCTTGACGACATCAAGCCTGCTGATGACGACGAAATGGCTGGTCTTAACATCATCCGTCGCGCCATCGAAGAGCCACTGCGTCAAATCGCAACCAACGCTGGCTTCGAAGGTTCCGTCATCGTTGAGAAGGTTCGTGATGGCAAGGACGGCTTTGGTTTCAATGCTGCTTCTGGCGAATACGAAGACCTCATCGCTGCTGGCGTAATTGACCCTAAGAAGGTTACCCGCATCGCATTGCAAAATGCTGCTTCCGTAGCATCCTTGCTCCTCACCACCGAATGCGCTATTGCTGAAAAGCCTGAGCCTAAGCCTGCTATGCCTCCAATGCCTGCTGGCGGCGGTATGGGTGGTATGGGCGGCATGGGTGGCATGTACTAATTTCATGGCTTCTTTTGTCTTCTGGCGTCGTTGTGCTTCCTTTCCGCTCGGGTCATGTATGTCTATATACATCTCCCCTCGCAAAAAGTTCCCACGCCTAGCCAGAAGAGCAAAATAAACGCATGAAATGACGCCACTGTCATAGCTCTATGATTATTAAAAGGTCGGAACCTTCGGGTTTCGGCCTTTTTTTGCGTCTGAAGATTTTGACATGATACACTTTTAGAATTATACGTAAGTCCTTGATTTATTGAGTGAGTAGTTTTTATAGCGATAAAAAATTTAAAAGGACGCGTTATGAAACAATACGGCTATGCATTTAGTGCCACAGGTACGACAGAAACCATCATCAAAGCTTTTATGGATGGTGCAAGTTCTTCTGAATATATTGATATTGCAAGTGAATATCCAGAGCAGAGCTTTGGGGAAGACGATCTTGTTATCGTAGGCATACCTGTTTTTGGTGGACGTTTGCCAAAGGTAGCGCCTGCGCACATGGCAGGACTTCGCGGTAACGGCACACCAGCTGTGGCCATTGTGACCTATGGTAATCGCGAATATGAAGATGCCTTGCTTGAGCTGAAAATGCTCTTAGAAGCACAAGGATTTAAGGTTGTTGCGGCGGCGGCATTTATCGCACAGCACTCTATCGCACCAAGTGTTGCGGCAGGGCGTCCTGATGCTGATGACCTTGTCAAAGTCATGGATTTTGCCAGTGCTGTGACGAAAAAGTTGCAAGATGCTGAAAGTGTTGCACAAATAGCAGATTTTACCGTGCCTGGTAATTTTCCACATAAGCCTTGCAACGGAATTCCGTATAAGCCACAAGCAGATGATATGTGCATTCGCTGTGGTTCTTGCGCAGAAAAGTGCCCAGCCAAAGCCATTGATCCAGCAAGCCCAAATCTCACTGACGCCAATCTGTGCATTACCTGTATGCGTTGCGTCGCGGTGTGCCCTGTGGGTGCGCGCACGTTGAGCCATGAACTTGTACAAACGATTACGGGTAAATTGAATAGCATTTGTCCGCATCCAAAGCAGCCAAGTATTTTTATGTAAAAACACAGAGTATATACGCACGCGAAAGCCTGTGATGAAGAAGCCTGCATGGTCACCATGTGGGCTTTTTATATGGATGATCTTTTTTGCGCGACGCTAAAAAATACAAGCTTCTGTGAGCCTGTATGCTATTTTGTTCATGCCACTGTGATGCCTACTCCTCTCTGTACTCTACTTTTTCGCTTCGAGTACTCTCTCTCTC
>JAWXUA010000136.1:0-7689 GCA_044433065.1 Pseudomonadota bacterium | reverse complement strand
CAGACCCCCATCCCCTTTTCCAAAAGCTTTTTATTTGCGGATGAAATTCTTTTTTAGGCGTCGTTTACGGCCGCGCGTGGCGTGAATATATGCGATGATAAAAAAGTTTGATTGGCAAGAATTGTTTGAGGCAAAGATTTAGTTTGGTATAAAAAGGGTCCACATGCGTTTTAATATCGTCACGCTTTTTCCAGAATTTTTCAGCTCACCTCTTGCTGTGGCCCTTATGGGTAAAGCACAAGAGAATGCTGTCATTGACGTGGCGCTTCTTAATCCTCGTGATACCACAGAAGACCGTCACCACACCGTGGACGACAGGCCTTATGGTGGTGGCCCTGGCATGGTCATGATGGTGGAGCCCTTGCGGCGTACCCTTGATGGTATTGTGCAAAGTGGTAAGCCTCGTGGGCGCATCCTTATGATGTCACCTGCTGGTAAGCCATTTAGTCAAGCCATGGCCCGTGACCTTGCTAAAGATGAGGCTGTGACCATCCTATGTGGTCGCTACGAAGGCTTTGATGCCCGCATCCATGACCTGTATGACATTGAGCCTGTTTCTATGGGCGACTTTGTTCTCAATGGCGGCGAAACAGCAGCCCTTGCAGTCATGGAAGCTGTAGGGCGTCTGGTCACAGGATTCATGGGCAAAGAAGAGTCAGGTACCGAAGAAAGTTTTTCTGAAGGCCTGCTCGAATATCCTCACTACACACGTCCAGAAGTCTTGACGGTTGAAAACACTAAAGAGTCTGAAGATGTGGGAAAAAATGGGGATACAGCTGAAGCCAAAAGCTTTAGCGTACCTGAAATTTTGCGTTCTGGTGACCATGGTCGCATTGCCGCATGGCGACGCACCAAGGCATTAGAAGCTACCGTGCTACAGCGTCCAGACCTTCTTCCAGAGGCTAAACTCACCGAAGATGACATGGATACGCTCCGCAAGGTACAACGCATCCGTGTTGGTCGAAACTTGTTTTGTGCGCTTGTACACTTTCCTGTTATGCTGAAAGGAAAAAATACTGGTGCTACATCTTTGACAAATCTCGACGTTCACGATATAGGGCGGAGTTCCTGCACGTACGGACTTGGCGGATTTTATGTGAGCACTCCCATAGAAGACCAAAAAGCCCTGCTCGCGACCCTCTTACAGCATTGGACTGAGGGCGCAGGTGCTAAGAGCAACCCCGATAGAGCTGAAGCCTTGGGCCGCATCACAGGTGTGTCCACTGTGCAAGAAGCCATTGAAGACGTGACCAAAAGAACAGGACAAAGTCCTTTCATTGTGGGCACAAGCGCACGTGGTGCAGGTGATATAAGCCCAAGCCATGTACGTGAAATACTTGAAGAACGGCCTGTTCTGCTCCTCTTTGGAACAGGGCATGGACTTGCGCCAGAATTGCTTGATAATTGTGACGCAATGTTACGGCCTCTTAGATGGATGGATGGCTACAATCACTTATCAGTGAGAGCAGCAGCGGCCATCATATTGGATAGACTTCTCGGCGACGCTTATTAGGTGCACTCTTAAAGGGCTTCTTTTGCTTTCTGCCTTCGTCAAGCTCATTTTTTGCTCGGGTCATGTATGTCTATATACACTCACCTCACAAAAAAATCGCTTTCCTCGACAGAAAAACAAAATAAGCGCCTTTGAAAATACACCTAAGCTGAGGACAAAATTTTCTGGCGACGTAAAAAATACGGTCCAAGGGGGACACGATCATGAATATTATGCAGAAGATCGAACTCGAACACTTGCGCTCTGACTTGCCTAAGTTTAAGTCTGGTGACAATGTTAAAGTTTTCATGCGCATTGTAGAAGGCGAAAAGGAACGCGTTCAGGTGTTCCAAGGTAACGTAATCCGCATCCACCGCGGCACCACCGGCGGCACTTTCACCGTTCGTAAGGTTTCTGACGGCGTTGGCGTTGAGCGTGTTATTCCCCTGAACTCTCCTTTCATCGACCACATCGAAGTCGTTACCGAAGGCCGTGTACGTCGTAGCCGTCTGTACTACCTGCGCGAACTCCGCGGTAAGGCTGCTCGTATTAAGCCTAAGAAGCGCTTCTAATTTGGCGGCATCTTCTGGGGGAACTTTCCACAGGAGAAACCGCTTTGAAGCCATGTCCTATGGCGTAAAGCACGCATGAATACTGTAAGGGCTCGTCGCCGCCGCAATATCATGTGGTCTTTACGTTTACCCAAAAATATTTTGGTAGCATATGGACATCCATCTTGTGCACACAGTTGAGCAAGAGAGCTTCAGCAAATAGCTTTGCGAAGGGGAATCAGGTATCTGGTTCCCCTTTTTGCGCATGGCAATGACTGCACCTATCTAGTGAAAAGGGACCACATGCCACCTCGTATAAGGGCCACAAAAACTAAAATAAGCAACGCCACAAAAGACAAAGCCCTAAAAACCAAAGCAAGACCCACTTTAGACGACGTGGTAAACCAGCTCATATCCTTACAAGGCTACGGCATCACACAGGATAGCAGTCTCTTGCAGATGTGTCATACTGATACGTCTGGCCATATGCATGACCGCAAGCCTGACCACAGCGCTAGCCCAACTATTGAAGCAATGATTGGTCCAATCATCGGCATAGACGAAGCTGGTCGCGGTTGCTTAGCAGGTCCCGTTGTGGCTGCAGCAGTCATCTTGCCACATGGGCCATTGCAGTCTGAGCTAATGCACAGTGAGCCTACTAGCACCATAAAGTCCCATCTCTGTATGACGCCGCACCTCGAAAGCCTTGGCCTTGGCGGACTTGCCGACTCCAAAAAGCTTACCGAAGCCCAACGCGATGCCCTCGCACCGCGCATCCGTCAACATGCCGTAGCGTGGGGACTCGGCGTGGTCTGGCCGTCCACCATCGATGAAATCAATATTTTGCAGTCTACCTTTTTGGCCATGGCGAGGGCCGTCAACTCCATGCATAGGCAAGGTGCGCTCATGCTCATTGATGGCAATAAGACCATTCCAGCCTCAGCCTTCCACGCAAGCCAAGCATTTCAGCATAACGGTATTGACAAAAGTGCCACGCCGCAACATGCTATTGTGGGCGGCGATGACATTGTGCCAGCCATTTCCGCAGCGTCCATTCTTGCCAAAACCTACCGTGACAAGCTTATGGTAGCCTTTGACAAACGGTATCCTGCTTACGGTTTTGCCAAGCATAAAGGTTATGGTACTAAGGATCATCTCGCGGCTCTTATGGAGCATGGCCCATGCCCACAACATCGCATAACCTTCCGCGGTGTGGTGCAAGAACATGGCGAAAATCCATCTCCCATAACGCAAGCCACACCCCTACTCTTATGCTAAACAAACTAGTCACATGGTGTAGAAACAAACTTTCTCTGACACAACAAACACCCAAAAAAACGGGTAGGCAAACACCAAAACAAATCATCGGCCAACAAGGTGAAGATGCCGCTGCCCGTCTTGTACAAAGTCTAGGTATGCGCATCATCGCGCGTAATTGGCGTAAAGGCCACCTCGAGATTGACATTATCTGTCAGGACGGGGACACCATCGTCTTCGTGGAAGTCAAAACGCGTAAAAGTACAGGCATGCAAGCCCCCCACGAAGCCCTCACCCTGCACAAGCAACGCACCCTCATCCGTGCGTCGCATGCATGGCTTTCCGCCAACAATGCATGGCACATTCCCTGTCGCTTTGATTTTATTGGTGTACAATACCACGGAACAACATTCACAACGGAGCATATGCCTCATGCCTTTGACCTCACCTCAGCTTTGGGTAGTCGCCACACCACTTGGCAACCATGATGATCTCTCACAACGTGCTCGCGATGTTTTGAGCAGTGTGGACATGGTGCTTGCCGAGGACACAAGGCGCACAGGCTTGCTCTTTCAGCGTTGCTCCATCACAGCGCGCCGCTTCATCAGCCTCCACGACCACAACGAAGAGGCCAAGACTCCAGAAATTCTCGCCATGCTCGCAGATGGCCAAACAGCAGCCCTCGTGTCCGACGCTGGCATGCCTCTATGCGCGGACCCTGGTTTTCGCCTCGTCAAAGCTTGCCGTGATGCTGGCATCCGTGTCTCCGTTGTACCCGGTCCCTCAGCACCTCTCACAGCTCTTGCAGCGAGCGGCATTGCGCCCCTACCCTACACCTTCGTAGGCTTCCCACCTCGCAAACGCAGTGACCAAGAACGTCTTTTCGCGTCTTTCGCTACCCTGCAAAGCACCCTTATTTTCTTTGAACGCAAAGACCGTCTTCTCGACACTTTAGAAGTGGCCCACGCTGTCCTCGGACCACGCGAACTCTGTGTCGCACGAGAGCTCACCAAGACCCACGAAGAATTTATCTATGGTCGTCTTGAAAAATACACCGATATTTCCCCAGAACTTTTAGGCGAAATCACCGTTGTCATCGGGCCACCAGAAGCCACACAAAAAAGCACACAGGCTGAAGTTCTTGCACTCATTGAGGAAGAGTCTAGTAACGGGCTAAAGCCCAAAGAAATCGCACGCCGTGTGCAGCTGCGCACCACCGCATGGACCGTGAAAGAAATCTACACTCTATTAAGGCACTAATATGCTGACAAGTCGCGTGCTTCTGTCCTGCTTCTTACGTTCGTATCTCATCGGTGCGGCGTTTACCATGCGAGGGCTCCAAATCATCGGTTTCATCTATGCCATGCAATGTGGCCTTGATGCGCTCTATCCTGATGCAGAAGCGCGTCGCGAAGCCTACCAACGCTACATGCCAACCTACAACAGCCATCCATTTTGGGCCCCGCTACTCGTAGGGATTTTCCTCTCCCTTGAACAACGCGTAGCCCAAGGCTCGCTACCCCCAGCGGTCTTTCTCAAGGTCAAGGATACCACAGTCTATACCTTGTCTGCCATTGGCGACTCCCTCTTCGGTGGCACCATCCTTGTGGCATGGTCACTCACATCGTGCGCCCTACTCATCGCCCAGTTTTACACCGCAGCAGCCCTGTTCACCCTCATCCCCTTCATCCTGCTCCAACTTTTCAGACTCGCCTGTTTCATCCTTGGCTACCGTGAAAATCTCGCTGTGCTGCAGCGTATCAAAAAGCTCCGGCTCATGGAGCTTAGCGACTACATAAAAGTCTACAATGCCATTATTCTCGCCATCCTCATGTACCTTGCATGGCCGCACAACGCCTTTGCAAGCACTTCTATGCAAGCCATATGGTGGCTGTGGTCCGTCCTGTTCATGGGAATTTTTAGCTACGCGCTCCAACGTTTTCCCACCGCACGCATCTATATCATCATGTGCGCGATTATGGGGATTGCGTGCTTATCTGTCATTAGCGGGTGAATAAGGCCTTCCATTGCATAGATTTTCGGTTCGATGGCTTGCAGACTTGGTGCGTACCATGAGCAACGCTGGCAATCCATCTTCGAGCTATGGTCAAGAGATACACTAACCCTACGCACCATCTTCCATACCATCTTCCACACCAGCTCACCAAAACTCCCCCTAAACCTTGACTTTTATGTAAACGTACTTAGTTCAAGCCCAAGTATTTTTATCCAATCACATTGCAAGCTCATGGGAGCACTGCATTTATGACTAATGAAAACAATCCTGCCGACGGCCAAACTGTGCAAGCCATTGTTGATGTCCTCAACGATCAAGGTCTTCACGCGCGCCCAGCGGCTCGTCTTGCCCGTGAAGCCCAACGTTTTTCGGCACAGCTGACCTTATTCATGGACGACATGGTAGTGGACGCCAAGAGTATTCTTGACATCCTCACTCTTGCCGCGGCCAAAGGTTCAAGCCTCACCATTACTGGTGTTGGCGTTGATGCGGAACCTGCTGTCATGACCTTGGCTGAACTTTTCCACAACCGCTTTAAGGACTAAGCACATGGCACGTGGTATCCTCTATGGCATCGCTGTTTCTGCCGGCATTTCCATTGGCAAAGCCTACTTTATGGGCCGTAGCCGTCAAGCTGTGGTGCAAAGTACCATTGCGCCTGAAGATATTGATGCAGAAATTGCGCGTCTTCATGATGCCGCCCATGCCGTTGCCGTAGAGCTTGATGAAGCCCGTGCACAAGTGCCACCAGAGCTTGAAGACCACGCGGCCATCATCGATTCGCACCGCATGATTTGCCAAGACCCAAAACTTTTGCGCGACACCGAACGCCGCATCCGTGCTCATGGCATGGTTGCTCCTTGGGCCTTAGAGCAAGCTGTGGACGCCATTGCCACAGCCTTTGCCGCCATTGATGATCCGTATATTCGCGAGCGTGTACAAGATGTGCGTGCTGTGGCTGAGCGCATTACCGCACGTCTTGTCGGCACGCAGACGCAGCTCAATACCACGGGCGAGCGCATGATATTGTTGGCCAATGATTTGACCCCAGCTGACACCATCGGCATCGAAGTCTCTAAAATCATATCCTTTGCCACAGTAGAAGGCGGCAAGACCTCACATACAGGTATCCTCGCTCGTAGTCTGCAAATTCCTGCTGTTGTCGGTGTCCCTGACCTTGAAAATGCCATCGAAGATGGTGACCTTGTCATCATCGACGCACTCAAAGGTCGCATCCTCATTGGCCCAGATGAGCATGAGCTGGCCCATTACACCGAACGTGCCGATCAGTTTGAACAGTATCAAAAAAACGTGCACCGCCAAACCATGTTGCCAGCCGAAACCCTCGACGGCTACCGCATTGGTGTGCACTGCAATATTGAAATGGTGGACGAAGTTCCTCAAGTGCGTGACACTGGAGCTGAAGGCGTTGGCCTTTACCGTACCGAATACTCATTCCTCGCGCGCCACGCTGAAGCTACCGAGCAAGAGCTGTACGAAGAGTATGCCGAAGTCGCGTCGCTCATGGCGCCACATCCTGTGGTCTTCCGTACTATCGACGTTGGCGCGGATAAAATGCTCCGCCAACAAGCATCTCTAGATGAGCTAAACCCAGCCCTTGGCCTGCGCGCCATCCGCTTCTGCCTCCGCCACCAAGATGTTTTCCGTCGCCAACTCCGAGCCCTTCTCCGAGCTGGCATCCATGGCAACGTCTCCCTGCTCATTCCCATGATTTCGGGCCTCCAAGAAGTCCGCCAAGCACGCCATATTCTCAATGAGGTCAAGCAAGGTCTTGATGCCGAAGGTCTCGCCTATGCGCCCGACATGCCCTTTGGTATCATGATTGAACTGCCCTCCGCCGTGCTCATAGCCGACGCCCTCGCGCTCGAAGTGGACTTTTTCAGCATCGGAACCAACGACCTCATCCAATATTCCCTCGGCATCGACCGCGGCAACCGCCACGTGTCCTATCTCTATCAACCGCTACACCCAGCCATCATCCGCTCCCTCAAGCTTGTGGTGGACTCCGCACACCGCGCTGGCATCTCCGTCAGCGTCTGCGGTGAAATTGCCTCAGACCCGTTTTGCCTGCCCATCCTCCTTGGCATGCAAATCGACGCCATATCCATCGCACCCCAAGCTGTGCCAGGTATCAAGCACCTCATCCGTAAAATCCATATGGAAGAGTGCAAAAGCCTTACACGCGCTGCCCTCCATGGCGAAACCGTGACACGCATCAACCGCTTGGTCAAAGAAACCGTCTACAGCCGCTTCCCAGATGAGCTGACCTTCTTTGCCTCCATGGTAGGCGATGAATAGGTAGGATTTTTTATTTTATGTGGGGGAAGGGGGATACTTTCGAGAAAGTTTTC
>JAWXUA010000135.1:0-7778 GCA_044433065.1 Pseudomonadota bacterium | reverse complement strand
CCCAAAAAAAAATAAAAAAAGGCCGCCTCCAAGGAGACGGCCTTTTTTTCATATACGAAAATACTTAGCGGATAACAATGAAGTCGTCGCGACGATTTTTAGCCCAAGCTGCTTCGGTGTTAGCGTCATTGAGTGGGCGTTCTTTGCCGTAGCTGATGATTTCGATTTGGCTAGGGTTCACACCAAGTTGAACCATGTAGTCAAGGGCAGCGCGTGCGCGACGCTCACCAAGAGCAAGGTTGTATTCTTGGGTACCACGATCGTCGCAGTTACCAGCGATAAGCACGCGAATGCTTGGGTAACGCTTCATGATGGCAGCTTTTTCATGCAAGCTTGCCTTAGCTTCTGAGCTCAAGTCATACTTGTCAAATGCAAAGTATACACGGGTATCCGTGATGACTTGCTGTGCATGTGCCTTAGCGGCAGCTGCTTGCTCTTCAGAAATACCAGTCTCAATAACAATGGTTTCTTGAGCTGGAGCTGGGGCTGGTTCCGTAACAACTTGCTTTTTAGCACAGCCAAAGCCAGATGCCAAAGCAAAAGCCAAGGTGGTAGCCAAGGCAACACGAGTCAACATTTTCATAATTCCCTCCAACAAGCAGCTTTTTGCAAAAAAATTGCGGGCGATATGCCAAAACTCCCTTTAAAATACTTTAAAGGGCTTCCAATCAAGGTGTGTACACAAACAATCTATCGCGACCGTGCTTTTTGTCAAGCATGGCCATGCCATATGAGAATTTTATCCTCATGTGGGACTATATTGGTCTCTATTCTGGGAAAATGCCCCAACGTGGCGTGGACGCGGGGCCAGATCCAGTGGGGACACGCTTGGGGTCACCGCCATGGCGCGTCACAAGGTAAATCTGCGACTGGCCAGAGCGGTTAGACGTGTACGCCAAGAAATAGCTATCAGGCGCAAAGGCTGGCTGCTCATCGCGACCAGGGCCAAAGGTCACTTGGCGTTCCGTATCAGTAAGCACATCATAGACGAAAATTCGATGACCTTGCGGTGTCAATTTGGTGAAAGCCACTAAGGTTCCGTCTGGGCTGATGGAAGGCTCTGTATTGTAGCCACCAATTTTACTGATGCGGCGTATCTCGCCCGTGGTAAGATCCTTCATGAAAATTTGTGGCCCACCAAGGCGGCTCGAAACAAAGGCCATGCGCTTACCTTCTGCGTCAAACGATGGCGACACATTGATGCTAGAATTGGCTTCTAAAGCACGCTCACGTTGGAATTTATGGTTGAGCAAATAGATATCAGGGTTGCTGTTCAAGGACAAACTCACTGCAACCTTATTGTCTGGCATGAAGCATGGTCCGATGACGGTATTGCCTTGAAAACGGATACGTTGCACGCGGTTGGTGATGCGATCCCAAACACCAAGAGCGTGGGTGCGGTCATCCATATGTGCAAAGACCACGAAGCGACCATCAAACGACCATGAGGGCGACATGGCTTGACCGCCCATATCCGTAATTTTACGCAATTTACGGCCAGTGGGTTTTACAAGCCAAACGTCGCTGGTCTTCTGGCTACCCTGCTTCACAAAAGCCAAAGTAGACGAGAAAAATTCACCACGACCAGTCAAAGCGGCCATAAAATCGGCACTAAATCTGTCAGCAACGCTCACAAGGGAGCTTTCTTCCACATTAGAATAGGCACGACCAAAAACAAGTTTACCAGAAAAAACTTCGTAAACACGCAGTTCCACAAAGGACTTTTCTGCATCACCATCGGGCCAGCCAGCTGTAATCACAAGGTCAGAGCCTGCAATTTGGAAACGGCGTAAATCAATATATGGGGCCTTATAGCCTTGCAAGACAGTGCCACCCAAAATGGTGCGGCTATCGGTCATGCGGATGAACGGCAAGAAGGACATATTTTCCGTAATAAGGGCATTGAGCTTTTGCCCAAGAGCGTTGGCCACAGGTGCTTTGGGCATGGCACTTGGACTGACCATGCTAGCATCGTCGGCGCTATTTCCCACAGCGACAGGGTTATCTACAATGGCCGTTAAAGGCTCGGCAATGGCCAAATTCAATCGACCTTGGCCCGGTCCGAAAATATCCACCTGCACTGCGGCGTGGCCTAGTGGCATCAAGGATACAAGAGACGCGAAAAATACCCCTAAAAATATGGTCAGAACAAGGCTTCTATGGAAATGAAAAGTTGTTTGTTTCATCATACTATCCTTAAATAGATGGTGGTGCGCCTATTGTGTGCGCACAACCATAGTATACGAATTGCAGTTATTGCCCTGCCATTTCTTGCAAGTTGAACACAAGCACAAGCTCTTGATATTCCTTGCTTGGGGGCGGGGGTAAAATGGCTGTTGCGGCCAAGGCTTTTAAGGTTGAGGCGTCAAAATCTGGGCGGCCCGACGAGGTCACAAGAGTGGCATTCACAATCATGCCTGATGCATCCACCATAACGCGAACACGTGCCTGTAGATTTTGGCGCGTGGCCATTTGAGGAAATTCCCAGTACTGCTTAACCATGGCCTTGATTTGCGCCACATAGACCCCTTCCATGCCACCAGATCCCTGTCCACGACCAGTCCCTGTACCACCAGAACTTGTGCTATCCGCTTGGGTATTGGCTGACGCCATGGCTTGCATATCAGCCAAAGCATCCGTCAGCGCGTCGCCTTTAGGAGCTTTTTGTTGCGGCTGTTTTGTTTCAGTCTTGGTGGTCTTGGTAGCCTCAGCTAAGGCACTGGCTACAATATCAGCCTCAGATGGTTTAGGCTTCGGCTTAGGTTTAGGCTTTGGCTCAGGCTTTGGCTCAGGCTTTGGCTCTGGCTTAGGCTCAGGCTTGGGCTCAGGCTTGGGCTCTGGCTTGGGCTCTGGCTTTGGTTCTGGTTTTGGTTCTGGTTTTGGTTCTGGTTTTGGATCTGGCTTAGGCTCAGTTTTAGGCGCAACAGGCAATGCCGCTGGCTCTGGCTTAGGAACTGGCTTCGGTTCTGGCTTAGGCGTAGGCTCTGGCTTAGGCTCAGCCTTAGGTTTGGGCGGCTCAATAGGCGTGGCTTCCGCTTGCACCTCAGGCTTGGCTAGCTTGTCATCCTTGGGAATGACAATGGGCTTGGCGGTCTGCGTATCAGCTTGCTTTGCTGGCTGACTGGCTGGCTCTTGCGCTTGGGGCACAGCAGCAGGCTTCGCAGCTTGTGGACTTGGCTGTGCGTTGACTTGCGGCAAGGCCACAGGACCACCGCCAAGGGACACCAAATTGACCTCATACACAGGCATATCCAAGCGCACAGTGGGAGACGATGGCCACAAAAAGGCCATGGCCAACACGCCTGCATGGAGCGCCACAGAAAGTATAAGGCTCAAAAAACGTAGCATTACCTACCAATAAATCCTTTATATCACAGCGTTATAGAAGCTGTTTTTCCCATCACTATTGGGCACTTTGGGCACTTTCTTCACGCTCAGCAACAACGCCAAGCTTATCAATACCTGCACCCTTAATGCGGCCCATAACGTCCACAACAACGCCATAGGCAACAGCCTTATCCGCATGCAAGAATAACGATTTGCCCTGATCTTTCACAAGAAGCAAAAGTTTATCTTCCAGCTCGTCGAGGCTCACCTGATATTCATCAAGGTACATGGCGCCATCCTTACGGATAGTCAGCACAAGATAATCGCTTTCTGTTGGCAAGACTTCCACATTTTGCGTCTGGGGCAAGTCAACCTCAAGCCCTTCAGACATCATAGGTGCCGCCACCATAAAAATAATAAGCAATACCAACATAACGTCAACAAAAGGTGTGACGTTAATGTCGGCCACAAAGCCGCCTTTTTTTCCTACTGAAGCCCCCATAGCAAGATCCTATAGCCTAAAGGCCGTCGCTATGCGGTGGCGTAACAGTTTCAGGTGCTTGGCCCACTTGTGTTGTGGCTACAGCAGTATATGCAGGAGCAGGGGCCTGTACAGTTGCGTGCGTCGCCATATGTGGTGCTGTAATTTCACGCTGGACTCTATTCAAAAAAGCAACAGCAAAGCTATCAAGCTGTACTTCAATGCTCGTAATCATGCCAAGAAACATATTGTAGCCCACAGTTGCAGGAATTGCCACAGCAAGACCAACAGCTGTTGCAATAAGTGCTTCAGAAATACCAGGAGCAACAGTGGCAAGGGATGCACTCTTCATCATGCCAATGGAATGGAAAGAGTACATAATACCCCAAACCGTACCAAAAAGCCCGATGAACGGTGCTGTATTAGCTGTCGTTGCCAAAAATGCTGTGGACGATGCTATTCTATTCATTTCAAAAGAAACAGCTTGCTTCAACGTGCGTTCTACGTTGGCAACAATAACATCATTACTATTGCCCAAGGCTTTCATGCGATTGAATTCGTCAACGCCTTCCTGCGTAATCGTATACAAAGGCGACTTCATATCAGCACCAAGCACTTGCACGGATTCGCGCAAATTGCGTGCTTGCGTAAACGCAGTGGTTCCCTTTATGGCTTTACTCTTGGCCCGACACAAAGAAAAACATTTCTGAAACATCAAAGCCCAACTCACCAAAGACATTGCGCATAAAATTCCAAGGACAATCTTTGCAACAAGCGATGCTTGCCCAAGAATGTGCAGTAAATTACTTTCCATATATTGTATCTCCGTAGCGTATGCGCATGTATCGCGTGTATTTTCGTTGTACAATAAAAATCGTTGGTTCTTGCAAGGCTACATAGAGCTCGCCCTATGGCATAGCCTGCAGCATACGCTGTAGCATAACGTATATTCTGCGAGCCTCAGTCTATACCCTGTAATGCCAAGGTCTTTATCCTTCATAATCGGCAACGCTAGAACTGGCAATGGAAGATTAGCCCTCTTAGCGAAAAAAACACCAAAAAATCAGTAAAAAGACAGCAAAAAAATAAATACACACAAGCCTTACAAACAAAACAAGTTCACAAAAGTCTGCCAGTCTACGCACCCTAACCAAGTTTGCTCTGCTAGACAAGGATAGCGTCCATTGATATACGCCTAACTACAAACTGCTTCTTTTGCTTTCTGGCGCCTGTTCGATTAGGGCGGACTCGTTTTTTACTACGGTTACGTATGTCTAGATACTATATAAGGATACACATGCAATTCCCAAACGCCATCAAAGTTGCCGCCTCTTCCGCACTTCGCTTATCTGTATATATATGCCTATCTATATGCCTGTCCATGGGATTGGCAGCAAGCCCATCCATGGGCCACGCAGCAGAATACGACCTGCCAAGTGCTGTAGAAAAAGCCCTCACCCATAACCCAGCTATCACAGGCGCACAGTCTGGCGTTGAAGCCGCAGAAGCAAGCCGTAAATCTGTGCGCGGTGGCTTTGGACCTTCCCTCGACACCTCATACTCTTTCTATAAATACCGCAACAATACCAGCCAAGAATACACCCTCACCTACTGGGAAGTTGAACTCACACAGCCCATTTTCACAGGCTTCAACCTACTCTCAAGCTACCAAAAAGCCGCCCTCGAAGAAGAACGCCAAGCCGCCCTTCTCGACAATACACGTTTGCAACTCACTCTCAATGTGCAAGAGCATTTCTTCCTCTACCTCAAAGCACGCGATGATATCCGCAGTGCCAAGGACTCCGTGGCTCGTCTCTCCGAACAGCTCAAAATCACCACAGCCTTCTATAACGTTGGTCTGCGTCCTCAGCTCGATGTCCTCCAAGCGCAAGTCGATCTCTCCGAAGCCGAAAATCAACTCATTGTGGCCGAGCACGCCGAAGCAACCCAGCGCGCACAGCTTAATACACTGCTTGCCATTCCCGTCACCGAGCCCACCATCTTCCATGGTCAGCTCCAAGTCATTCCCTTCCACCAAAGTTTTGAACAATGTCTCGAGCAAGCCTACCGCCTGCGCCCAGACATGCTCATGGCCAAAAAAGCCGTAGAAATGGCCGCCAAAGATATCACCATTGCCGAAAGTGCCTACTATCCCCAAGTCGAAGCTACAGCCAACTGGAATACCTACGCCTATGATTTCAATCCTTCCACCCCAGCTGGTGCAGACAGCCACACCTCTGGCTGGGAAATCGGCATCGGTGCTGAATGGAATGTCTTCAGTTGGGGCTCCACCTACAATGATGTCCAAAAAAACAAGCACCTTCTCAACCAAACCAAAGCCTCTGAACAAGCACTGCGCAACGATGTAGCCAGCGAAGTTAAAATCCGCCTCCTAACCCTCACAGAGGCCGCTAAGCGCATCACTGTGGCAGAAAGCACCCTCGCACAAGCTGACGAAGCCTACCGCATGGCCCTCGCACGCTACCAAGCCCAAGTCGGTACCAACCTCGATGTCCTCGATGCCCAAGCCGCACTCACAAGCGCAGAAGCTCTCGTCACCAGTGCAAAAGCACTCTACCTCTCCGCACTCGCCTACCTCAACGCTGCTACCGGTAGATTGTTGCCCGATTTGGTGGGGAGTTTGTAGTTTTTTTGTGAGAGGAAGGCTTCTTCCTTTGACTGCAAATCGAAGATACTCTCCTCCCACATACTAAGCCCATCAGATATTCTTGGGCTAAGCCTTTTACCCTTTATTATTGACAAGCTAAAAAACAAATAGTAATGGTTCTTGTTAGAAGAAACGGAGGTTACATGTCCCAAACTCGCATGACTAAACAACGTATGGTTATTCTAGAAGAATTGCGTAAAGTAAAAACGCATCCTACAGCTGACGAACTCTATGCTATGGTTCGTACGCGCCTACCACGTATCAGCCTTGGTACCGTTTACCGTAACCTCGATCTTTTGGCCGACTCAGGCGAAATAGTAAAACTCGAAGCCGCTGGTACCCAAAAACGCTTTGATGGCAATATTATGCATCATCAGCACGTGCGCTGTCTCCATTGCGGTGCCATTGGCGATGTACATACCACGCTGACCATACCCAATATTGTCGATGTTGTCGCCGATGGTTTTCAAATCCATGGAGCTCGCATCGAATTTGATGGCATATGTGCCCAGTGCGCCGCCGCTCAAGAAAAAAGCCAACGTTCCGCGTAATAGCGCAAAAATCTCATTGATGTGTTCGCTGTGCCGCTCAAGGTTTTGGAATGCTAGACTCCAAAGCTCTGAGTTTTTCCCTCTCTCCTCTCTAACCATACGGAGTTACAATGAAATCGCTCAAAGGTACACAGACTGAAAAGAATTTGCTCACCGCTTTTGCCGGTGAATCCCAAGCCCGTAACCGCTACACTTTCTGGGGCGCACAAGCTAAGAAAGATGGTTACGTACAAATCTGCGACGTATTCGGCGAAACCGCTAACCAAGAGAAAGAACACGCTAAGCGTCTCTTTAAGTTCCTTGAAGGTGGCGAAGTTGAAATCGTAGCCGCTTTCCCAGCTGGTATCATCGCTGATACCCACGCTAACCTCATCGATGCAGCTGCTGGTGAGAACCACGAGCACACCATCATGTACCCTGAGTTCGCTAGCATCGCACGCGCCGAAGGTTTCCCAGAAATCGCGACCGTTATGGCAAGCATCGGTGTAGCAGAAGCATTCCACGAACGCCGCTTCCTCGATTTCGCTAAGAACATCAAAGAAGGCCGCGTCTTCTCCCGTGAACAAGCTACTAACTGGCGCTGCCGTAACTGCGGTTACACCCACAACGGTACCGACGCTCCACACCTCTGCCCAGCATGTGCTCACCCACAAGCACACTTTGAATTGCTCGGCATGAATTGGTAGAATTTTATTTTTGGGACTAGCTGGGGGAAGGGGACACTTTCTGAAGAAAGTTTCCCCTTCCCCCA
>JAWXUA010000134.1:0-7988 GCA_044433065.1 Pseudomonadota bacterium | reverse complement strand
ATCACCGACTGGGCTGAGTTTAGGGGCAGTTTGAAGGTTTAGTTTTTTAGTTGTTTTTGCTGGGGGGAAGGAGGAAACTTTTGAAAAAGTTTCCTCCTTCCCCCCAGACCCCCCATCCTCCTTCAAAACTTTTTAGTTGCGATGGGAGGACTTTTTTTTGAGCAAATTCGCGGCGCATGGGGGGATTTTTTTATTTTGGAGGAGGTCACCCCAAGATAGTCAAAACAAGTATAAGGGAAAGATAACGCTATGTTATGTGGCGTTGATTGCCCAGCCGGATGGATTGATAGGGCGTTCCTGCTGATTACTTTGGTGTATTTAAAGATTCAGAATTTTTTCCAAGGCGACGCAATATATAGCGCGCAAGTAGTGGGAAGAGGCTAATAAGAATAAAGGCGAAGAGAATGGTAGGCGAAAAAATATCCGACACAGCGCGGATTTTCCCAAGTTCTTGACCAGCATAGAGATAGACCGCTGTTCCTGCAAGCATGCCCACCTGACTCACCCATGCATAGGTCCGCAAAGGCATGGACGTTAAGCCCATCACAAGGTTCACCACCACAAAGGGAATGGCCGGCACAAGGCGCAAAGAAAATAAATACCAGATGCCATCGTTTTGTATGCCCTCATCAATTTTGGGCATAAACTTAGCAAAACGTCGCCGCACCCAAGATTGAAGAAGGTAACGCGAAGTCCAACACGCAAGCGTAGCCCCTGCCGTACTCGCAAACGAAACCGCAAAAAGCGATACCCAAAAGCCAAAAACCGCCGCCCCACCCAAAGAAAAAATGGTCGCACCGGGCACAGATAAAGCCGTTAAAAGAGTATACGCAAGCATATAGATGGCCACGCTTTGCACTGGATTGGCGAGGTAGGACGCGCGCAAGTTATCATATGAGTTTTGCAAATTCTCAAGCGTCAATGTTTCATGCATGCCACTCCACATATAAACGCCAATGACTGCGACAATGCCAAGCACAAGAGCTATTTTTTTATAAGGCATATATTTTCCTTTTTAGATGCAAAGATATTATCTATAATGACACCCTAGCCTTGAGCGGACCACAAAACAAGCATACAATCATGAAAATGAAACAGTTTTTTGAGACTTGCTGAAGAGCATAGACATAGTATAGAGTCTGGAAATATAGTATTCTTAGATATATAGATATGGAAAATATCAAAGGAAAAAGCATGGCCACCATAGTTAATGATAGCATGACAAGCGAAGAACTCATCACCCATCTCGGCCAAAAACTCGTGGCTCAAGGCATGTTCTTTGCTACAGCAGAGTCGTGCACTGGCGGCCTCGTAGCTGAAGAGTGCACCAATATATCAGGCAGTTCCGCATGGTTTGTGGGCGGCGTTGTGGCCTATGCCAACAAGGTCAAACAAGGTGTCCTCGGTGTGGCCGAACACAATCTTATTAACTATGGTGCTGTCAGCGAAGCCGTTGTCCGCGACATGGCTGAAGGCGTCTGCCGCATCATGAACGCACAATGCAGCGTGGCTATTTCTGGCGTTGCAGGTCCCACAGGTGGCAGTCCTGACAAGCCCGTGGGCACTGTGTGGATTGCGTGTGCCGTGTCACCTGAAAACGCCAATAAAACTATGACAAAGGCGCATTGCTTTCACTTCACAGGCTCTCGTAATGATGTGCGCCATGCAGCAACGAAAGCCGCGCTTATCATGGCCTTAGAACAACTTGATGCGTATACTGACATATAAAGTATAGAAAATACAGGATAAAATATATAACAATATAGCTTAAAAATAGCGGAGCATAGCACTTCGTACCACAAAATCTTGCATTTTATGCATAGCCCCCTCTTGTGCGTTGTGAAAAAAAGCACTATATTGTATTTACTTCCATCAAATAAGTGCAACTCGTTAGAGCACCACAAAAAAAACTACGGAGGTCACCATGACAGGTTACAAGAAGATATTGTGCGCTGTTGACTTTTCAGACCATAGCAAGGTTGTTGCTGCACACGCTGGTATGTTGGCAAAGATTATGGGCGGCGAAGTTATCATCATCTATGCAGCACCGTCTTTGAGCCAATATGTTGGCTTCCATGTGCCACCTAATTCCATTGAAAGCTTTGTTGGTGAAATCGTATCAGGCGCTGACAAGACCATGCAAAGCTTCGTCGATGAAGTTCTGCCAGACGTGCCAGCCAAGGGCCACATTGTCATTGGCTATGCCGCTGAAGAAATTCTCGCCATGGCTGAAAAGGAAAATGTTGACCTCATTGTCATGGGTACTCAAGGACGTAAGGGCCTTGATCGCATGCTCTTTGGTTCCGTTGCTGAGCACGTTGTGAAGTCCGCTGTGCATCCTGTTTTGACTATTCGACCAGACGCGGTAGCGGAATAAATATTGTCGCTGTAGCGGAATAATTTTACAGCAGGCAAAAGCATTTTTGCCATAGTCTTTCTTCATTCCCTATAAAAAACAAAGAGGTCACTACTTCGGTAGTGGCCTCTTCTTTACTATCACGCCCGCTTTCTATACTATGCCTTGGCTACTGGCATTGTAATGCCACACATACTGCATTTTCATTTCAACGGCATAAACGATGTGCGTTCTAAGGAGTAAAAAAAATGAGTATTTCCGATAAAATGGATATAAAAACAAGCAAAACATTAGAACCAGACAGCGTTTGCGCCCAAGTTGCCGATTTCAAGCCCTACGTTGCAGGCCTTTCCATCGATGAAATACGCGACCGCTATGGCCTTGCCTCCATCATCAAACTTGCCAGCAATGAAAATCCTTTGGGCACATCGCCCCTAGTGCAACAAACGTTACGCGCCAAGGCTGACATGGCTTTTCGTTATGCACAATCCGGCAATCCTCGCTTAATTAAAGCCATTGCAGCGCATTATGGTCTCGACGCCAACCGCATTGTTGTGGGTAACGGTTCAGACGAAATCATCGACCTGCTCATCCGCGTACGCTGTGTTTCTGGTGTGCACAACATTGTGGCCTTCAACCCATGTTTTAGCATCTACAAGACGCAAAGCCGCCTTGCTGATGTGGAATTTCGCCAAGTGCCGCTCAAGCCAAACTTCCATTTTGACTGGGATGCCTTCCTCGCTGCAGCCGATGAAAATACCGCTATCGCCTTTGTGACCACGCCAGACAATCCATCTGGTTGGTGCCCAAAGGTTGAAGAGCTTGAGCAAGCGGCCAAATCTCTGCCCGACTCATGCCTCTTTGTCATCGATGAAGCGTACATGGATTTTTGCGATAACGAAGATGCGCACTCGCTGTTTAAGCGTCTGGACGAATTTCCTAACGTTGCTATTTTGCGCACCTTCTCCAAAAGCTTTGGCCTTGCAGGTTTGCGCCTTGGCTACGGCGTCTTCCCACCCAAGCTTGCGGACTATATCCAGCGTGTGCGCCTGCCATTCAGCGTCAATATTCTTGCTGAAGAAGCTGGCCTTGCTGCCCTGCAAGACCATGTTTTCCATGCTGAAACCTTGCGCGTAACCAATGAAGGCCGCGCCGTCTTGAACGCAGAGTTGGCCGCTCTTGGCTGTGACGTTCTGCCCTCCATGGCAAACTTCATCATGTTCAAGCCACCAGTGGATGCCCCTTGGCTGTGCGAAGAGCTCTTAAAGCGTGGCATCATTATCCGCTCGCTCAAGAGTTATGGCATGCCAGAATATGCACGCGTAACCATTGGTGATACCAAGGAAAACAAGACTTTTCTCCATGCTGTAAAGGCCATTATGCAGGGCCAGAACTAAGATGGCGACCATGGACAGCAAAATCAGTACCCCAATCACGACCTCAATCATCACTTTGGACGGACCTGCCGGTGTTGGTAAAAGCACCATCGCAAGACAAGTGGCCGAAGCCCTTGGCATGCCCTATATGGACACTGGCGCCATGTTTCGCACCATTGCCATGCATGTGGGACCAACGCTCCCAGAAGTCGTAACGCTCAGTGACGGAAGCTGTGCCCTTGACAGCACAGTCATCGCCGACCTTGAAGCTCGCATCCTTGGTTTTGATTTTGGCTTGCGCGGTGCTGGTAGCCAGTCCATTCTATCCTGCAATGGCCGTGATATAGGCGACGAAATCCGCACTGAAGAAGTGGGTGCCTTGGCTGCCAAGGTCGCCACTATTCCTGTGGTACGTCAATGCCTCAAGGCTGTGCAACAACGCTTAGGCGCAAAGCAAGACCTCGTGGCAGAAGGACGCGACATGGGCACTGAAATTTTCCCCCATGCCGCACACAAATTCTTTCTAGATGCCGCGCCTGAAATCCGTGCGCAGCGTCGCTTTGACCAGCTTGTAAGCATGGGTAAAAGCCCTGACCTTGCGTTGCTCACGGAACAAATCAAACAACGCGATGACCAAGACCGTAATCGCGCTGTAGCTCCCTTAAAACCGGCCCACGATGCAGCCATTGTGGACACTGGGCATATGAGCATTGAAGAAGTGTTTCAGCATATATTGAATAGTGTTGGAAAGATGCAATAAAAAAAGGCCTCGTTGTGAAACGGGGCCTTTTTTTTGAAAAGCTAAGTTTTTTATGAGCGACGCTTCTGCTTATCAGAAAGTCTTGCGCGGCGCACTGGAGGCTTAGGCTCTGCATACTGAGGTACTTGCGGCGCTTGTGGGCTTTGCGGCGCACTGGCTTTGCTTACTGCTGGAGTCACTTCAGGTGTTGGAGCAGGCCCAGACGCTAGGGTAGGTCCTGACGCTAGGGTAGATCCTGACGCTAGGGTAGATCCTGACGCTGAGGGGGTTTCCACAGTTGAAACAGGTTCAGCAAGCACTTCTTCAACTATCTCAAGTTCAGCCTGAACAGCATCCACAGGTGCACATTCAGTAAGCTCTGGTGCCAAAAGCTTTTCCTCAACAACAATATCCTCAGCTTGAGAACTGATGTCCTCAACTGTAGAGGCAGGCTCTTCAGCAGCTGGGATAATCTCCCCAACTATAGCAATGACATCCTCAACAGCAGGAATAGCCTCCTTAGAATCAAAGAGCGCATTCACAGCGATATGGACAATATGCACAGTGCTTGGGGCGAAGTCCGCTTCAACAACAGGCTCAGCGACAACTTCCGCTTCTACAGCTGGCTCAGCTTCTGCAACGATTGTTTCAACTACAGGAGGCTCAGGTGTAGCTTCTGGGGCCATGACTTCAGCTACTGAAATTTCCGCAGCTACTGAAATTTCCGCTTCTGGGGTAATCACCTCAGCTTCTGGAGTAATCGTCTCAATGACAGGCTCTGCCGTCACGACTACAGGCTCTGCCGTCACGACTACAGACTCTGCCGGCTCAACTACAGGCTCTGCCGGCTCAACTACAGGCTCTGCCGGCTCAACGACAGGCTCTGCCGGCTCAACGACAGGCTCTGCCGTCACGACTACAGGCTCTGCCACAGTTTTTGCAGGCTCAATAATTTCAGCATCAAGAATTTCGTTGTCAGCATGCAGCGTCACGACGTTGGCTTCAGGGGCCACAGCTTCAGCTTCAGGCTTATTCACGTCAGAAACAGGTAAGGCATCCATCACAGGAGCACCCTGCCCACCGCCACTAGGCAAAGCACGCTCAACAATATATTGCGTACCTTCTTGTGAACCGAGCATATTTTTGCCATCTAAAATGACCATGCCCGTACGCTCTAAAACTTCGCGGCGAAAGGCATAATCTTCTTCAAGGCGACGTGTGCGGTACATAAGCCACATGCGTGCGCAATAGCTCAAACACCATGCGAGAACCAAGCCACATGTGCCCCAGATGACAATGGTTTCCACAGAATCACCAAGCTTGAGCAAAAGCGACATGACGCCATCAAGATAATAGAGCACAGCACCAAGCAGAATAACACCACCAAAAAGAATGATGGTTGGTGCACCGCGTACGAGAGAGAAGAGGGTCCGTGCCTTTTCTGGTATTTGATCGAATTGCTCTGCGCTCATGGCTGGTTCACCATGCACAGCGCGATAGAAGCCCATGCCAATCAAGTTCACCAATAAAATAACGATGATAGGCGCAACAACAACGGTGACAAGGTAGCCAGTCCATGGGAAATTAAACTGTACTTTGCCGCCACCCAGCTGCTCAGCACCAGCAATACCCGTAATCAAAGCGCCCACTGTAACGGCAAATTCCACAAGGATGATGCCCACAGCGATATAGAACAATAAGCTTTTCTGTTCTTTTTCGCTCAACATGGAGCTGAAACTACCCATGGAAAAAAGGTTCGAACCTTTTTCAGCCTTAGGAGCCTCTTGGGCTTCAGCATCTGTATTTTGATCTGCATTATTTGGCGTTGCTTTCTTTTCTTCCATATTTCATTCCAAAGCTCAAAGTGCTGTGCCGTGCAAAAGGATTTTACAGGCCAATACTGTGCACTTTCATTATGTGTATTTTCAATATAATCACGAACACGGTTTGGAAAAGGCCATCAACGCAAATTGACCTGCATAGAGACGGTATCTACGTACAGACACAGATAAAATGCGGAGCATGGCAATAAGGGTGTGTCTTCAAACTGAACTCGTTCAAAAACATACTCGAACCATACTCCGCATACCATGCTTCACCACCATTGGGCAAATACCTATGGGGGCTTTTTTGGGCCAGAATGTAGCTTTTTTAGCTTTCGTTCTTAATCTTAGGCAAAATCAAATTCAGCACAACGCCAGTGATACCTGCAAGGCCAATGCCTTCCAAGGCAAATTCACCGAACTTAAAGGACATGCCGCCAAGACCAAAGACCAAGATGACAGCGATGATAATCATGTTACGTGGAACCATCAAATCTTGTCCTGCACGCACAAGGCTGTTCATGCCCACAACCGTAATGGTGCCGAAGAGCAAAATCATGATGCCGCCCATGACTGGAGTTGGGATGGTGCCAAGCACAGCACCAAGCTTGCCCACAAAGGCAAGGCAAATGGCGGAGATGGCTGCCCATGTCAAGATGGCAGGATTGAAAGCGCGGGTCAGGGCTACAGCACCAGTGACTTCAGCATACGTTGTACAAGGAGGACCACCCACGGAAGAGGCCACCATAGTTGCGATGGAGTCTGCAAAGAGGGTGCGGTCGATACCCGGTTTTTCCAGATAATTTTTGCCTGTTACAGAACCGATAGCCAAGATGCCGCCAACGTGTTCGATGGCAGGAGCAATGGCTACGGGTACGATGAAGATGATGGCATCAAGGTTCCACTCTGGAGTCACGAAGTTTGGCATGGCAATCCATGGAGCCGCGCCAATGGGACTGAAGTCCACAACACCAAAGCACAAGGATGCAATATAACCTGCGATAATACCACAGAAAATCGGAATAAGCTTAATGATGCCTTTGCCAAACAGCGAAGCAATGACTGTGGCAAGCAAGGACACCATAGCGATAATCAGGGCTTGGTCATGGGGAATGCTGCCGCCAGATCCCGTTGCCATATTGATAGCCACTGGTGACAAGATGAGACCAATAACCATGATGACAGGGCCTGTGACAATAGGTGGCAAGATGCGCTCAACAATGCCAGAGCCTTTAACGCGGATTAACGCCGCAAGGGCCATGTACACAAGACCGGCTGCTGTCAAACCACACAAAGTTTGTGGAATGCCCCATGTTTTCACACCATATATAATAGGTGCGATGAAGGCGAAGGACGATGCCAAGAAAACAGGAACAGAGCCACGTGTGAGGATCTGAAAAATTAGAGTTGCCACACCAGCGGCAAAAAGGGCTACATTACTATCAAGGCCCGTCAATAACGGAACTAAAACCAAAGCCCCAAAGGCAACAAAGAGCATTTGTGCGCCGATGAAGGCGTCACGAAAACGAAAATTATATTCTGGGATAAAACGCGGATCTAAGCCATTTTCAGATTTTGACACAAGTCCTCCTTCAAAAAATATATCCCTCTCCCCTCTTCCCCCAAATGTGGCCGCGAACGTCATTAAAAAACGCTACTCCATCCACAAATAAAAAGTTTTTGAAAAGGGGATG
>JAWXUA010000133.1:0-8007 GCA_044433065.1 Pseudomonadota bacterium | reverse complement strand
AGAAAGAAGCTGGCACCTTTGAGTTCGGTTCCGACCAACATCACTAAGCCGTAAGCTTCACGCAAACCAAAGCCCCTGTTCTCATTAGGACAGGGGCTTTTTATTTTGTTTTTTTGAGGGGGGGGGCAGGAGAGAGTAGTAATGACAATCGTCGTGGTTGTTCTATTATATTGATGACTGTAGTGCCTATGCCTCCGTGTGAAGTTAGGGTTGAGCTAGAGAATAAGAATCTAAAACGAATATCTGATCTTAAAATTATCTTAAGAAATCATAGCTGCACCGCAAGTAAAAACTTGCGAAAGAGGATTGAGGTTTGTGGAAATGGGGATACTTTTGAAAAAATTTTCCCTTGGCGCAGAAAAAAATAAAAAAAAGATTGACGAACTGGTCTGACCCATGTAGATATGTTCTCGCGCTGACAACAACAGCGTTTCATTTTCAGCCCTGTGACGGCAGGGAAGGGTAGATTGAGTCTACCCTGTGAGTCTGTCTGATCTTAAAAAGACAGATATTGACATTTGCAGGCGTTACCTTATGCCGCAAATATGTCTACCCGTTCCAGCCCATTAACTTGGTCGCTGTAAGGTACTGGACATTTGAGAGCTATAAAAAGCTCACCATTGGTAACCCTGTAGGACCACCTGAACTTGTCAAACATAATGTTTGACATGGGCCAAGGCTGGCTGCACGCATATAATGTCTTCGTATGATTACGAAAGAAGCTAGCTGAGTGGCCAGTAGATGGTGGTTCATCCCCTCTCAAATCCCTCACATTAATTCTCTCCAAAAAATCATACTCCAAAAAGACATGCCACGACGCTCAAGCGAAGTGGTTTTTTGCGTAGGCATCGTAACTGCCTGAAGTCCACGTCGATAAGGATTGCGACGAACGGTGACCTCATGAACCGTTCGCCCCGGGCGGAGTTCGGTGCACCGCCACCGATTGTGAGGAGCTCGCGCAAGAAGGCATTCGCTTTCCCGTGGCTTATGCCAGAGAGCAAGAGCATGGTTTCCAGATAACGGAGTAATCAACAATGACGACAGTTAGCAGTGATCGTATCAGAATTAAGCTTAAAGCTTACGATTACCGCATCCTGGATAAGGCTGTGGCAGAGATCGTAGATACGGCGCGCAACACGGGCGCTGGTGTCGCGGGTCCTATCCCGCTGCCCACCAACATCCACAAGTTTACGGTCAATCGAAGCGTACACGTAGACAAGAAGTCTCGTGAACAGTTCGAAATGCGTATCCACAAGCGGCTCATGGACATCCTCGAGCCCACGCAGCAGACAGTCGACGCACTCGGTAAGCTCAGCTTGCCAGCTGGCGTAGACGTCGAAATCAAGCTCTAGTGAGAGGAAGTCATGGCTGAGAAAATGGGTATTTTGGGTCGCAAAATTGGTGTGACCCGCATCTTCGCCAGCGATGGTTCCGCCGTGGCCGTTACGGTTATCCAAGCTGGCCCTTGTCCGGTCACGCAAGTGAAAACCGTTGCGACGGATGGCTATGACGCCATTCAGATCGCATTTGACGTAGCCAAGGAGAAGCATCTCACTAAGGCGGATTGTGGGCACCTTGCCAAAGCTGGCAAAGGGCTCTTTAGAACGCTGCGTGAACTTCGCTTCACGGCTCCTGCTGAACAAGAACTCGGTGCAGAACTCACCGTTGACATGTTCGCAGCTGGTGATCGCGTAAAAGTCACTGGTACCAGTGTAGGTAAAGGCTACCAAGGCGTAATGCGCCGTTGGAACTTCAAAGGCTCTAAAGACACGCACGGCTGTGAAAAGGTTCACCGTTCCGGTGGTTCCATCGGTAACAACACCGAGCCTGGCCACGTGTTCAAGGGTAAGAAGATGGCTGGTCACTGGGGTGATGAGCGCGTAACTTCGATGAACCTTGAAGTGGTTGAAGTTCGCCCTGAAGACAACGTGATATTGGTCAAAGGCTCTGTGCCTGGTTCTAAGAACGGCCTTGTCATGGTTCGCCAGCAGTAACGAAAGAGGAAGATCACATGGCTGTGGTTAAAGTATACGATCAGAACAAGCAGGAAGCTGGCGAAATTACGCTTGCTCCTGAAGTGTTCGAAGTCGAGGTGAAGCCTGAAATTCTCCACCTCGTCGTTCGCTCGCAGCGTGCAGCAGCTCGTGCTGGCACGCATGCAACCAAGACGCGCGCCTTCGTCTCTGGCGGTGGTGCAAAGCCTTGGCGTCAAAAGGGCACTGGCCGCGCTCGCGCAGGTTCCAGTCGTTCCCCTATTTGGCGCGGTGGCGCAATCATCTTTGGCCCCCAACCTCGCGATTATAGCTTCAAAGTCAACAAGAAGGTCCGTAAGTTGGCCCTCAAGATGGCTATTAGCTCCCGCTTGGCTGGTGACAACTTGATGGTTGTTAAGGGTATCGAAATGGCTGAAGTGAAGACCAAAGTTTTTGCAAAGATTGCAGAAACCCTTGGCCTTACCAAGACCCTTATCGTAACCCCTGAAGTAAATAGCACGCTGGCTCTTTCTGTCCGCAACATCCCTGGTATCACCGTAGCTACCCCTGAACAGTTGAGTGTGTATGAGATCATCAAGCACAAGCAACTCGTTCTTATCGAAGGTGCTGTCGAGCTGATGCAAGACAGACTGAAGTAAGCGAGGTAGCGTCATGGATTACACAAAGATTCTTATCAAGCCTTTGGTGTCTGAAAAAGCAACTTTTGTGCGCGAAGCCGCTCAACAAGTTACTTTCTTCGTAGCACCATCCGCTAACAAGATCGAAATCAAGAAAGCCGTTGAAGCGGCGTTCCAAGTGAAGGTCACCGACGTCAACGTAGTGAACCGCAAGCCCGCTCCACGCGTCCGCCAAGGTCGTGTTATTGGTCGCGTGCCCGGCTTCAAGAAGGCTTACGTGACCCTCGCCGAAGGTGATACAATCGAATTCTTCGAGGGAGTGTAAGTAATGGCTGTCCGTAAGCTCAAACCGACTTCCGCTGGCCGTCGTTTTCAAACAGTCTCTGATTTTGAAGAGATTACCAGAAGCACGCCTGAGAAGTCGCTTACCGTTGGCTTGACTAACAAGAGCGGCCGTAACAATAATGGCCGTGTTACTATGCGTCGCCGTGGCGGTGGTCACAAGCGCTTGTACCGTATCATCGACTTCCGTCGTGATAAGGCTGGCGTACCAGCTACCGTTGCACACATTGAATACGATCCAAACCGTACCGCTCGCATCGCACTTTTGCATTACGCAGACGGCGAAAAGCGTTACATCTTGGCTCCAGTGGGCGTTAAGCAAGGTGACAAAATCTTGTCCGGCGAAGGCGCAGACATTAAGCCCGGCAACGCGCTTGAAATGTCCCGCATTCCCGTGGGTACCACCATTCACAACATCGAGTTGCATCCTGGCCGTGGCGGTCAATTCTGCCGCGCAGCTGGTACTTATGCACAACTCGTTGCTAAAGAAGGCAAATACGCTCTCTTGCGTATGCCATCTGGTGAAGTACGTAAGGTACTCGCAACCTGCACCGCTACAATCGGTCAGGTTGGTAACGTAAACCACGAGAACATCTCTTTGGGTAAAGCTGGCCGCAATCGTTGGCTTGGCTGTCGTCCAAAGGTCCGCGGTGTTGCGATGAACCCAATCGACCACCCACTCGGTGGTGGTGAGGGCCGCAGCTCTGGTGGTCGTCATCCGGTGTCGCCGTGGGGTACGCCTGCTAAGGGCTACAAGACTCGCGACAAGAAGAAGGCTTCATCTAAGCTCATCGTCAAACGTCGCGGTCAGAAGTAGGAGTAGAGCATGCCCAGGTCTCTCAAAAAAGGCCCGTTTGTAGACGGTCACCTGATGAAAAAAGTGGATATGGCTGTAGCAAACAGCGACCGCCGCGTCATTAAGACGTGGACCCGTCGCTCCACCATCCTCCCAGAGATGGTCGGTTTGACCTTTGCCGTGCATAACGGTAAGAAGTTCATTCCAGTGTTTGTTACTGAAAACATGGTCGGTCACAAGTTGGGTGAGTTTTCTCCTACCCGCACGTACCATGGCCATGCCGCCGATAAGAAGAGCAAAGCTAAGAAGTAGTGGGTGACGCAGATGGAATCGAAAGCAACTGCGAAATTCGTGCGCGTTTCTCCGCGCAAGACTCGTCTGGTCGCTGCTAATATTGTTGGCTTGCCAGTTGAGGATGCAATGAACCTCCTGCGGTTCACCCCAAATAAGCCAGCCGGTGTGCTTTACGACGTGCTGCGCTCCGCCCTCGCTAACGCCCAGCAATTGCCTGGTGTTGACGTGGACGCAATGGCTGTGAAGCAGGTTGTTGTTAATGAAGGCCCCTCCTGGAAGCGCTTTCTGCCCCGAGCACAGGGCCGAGCAACCCGCATTAAAAAGCGCACCAGCCATATCACCGTGATTCTCGCAGAAGGTCAGGAATAGGCATATGGGTCAGAAAGTACATCCGTACGGCTTCCGTCTAGGATACAATAAGAACTGGCAGTCTCGCTGGTTCAGCAAGAAAGACTACCCAACCTTCGTATTCGAAGACCACAACATTCGTAAGTTCGTGAAGAAGACCTTGTATCATGCAGGTCTTGCTAAAATCGAAATCGAACGTGCAGGTGGCAAGGTACGTCTTATCCTTAGCACGGCTCGTCCCGGTATTGTTATTGGTCGTAAGGGCGTCGAAATCGAAAAGTTGCGTGCAGACCTTCGTCAGAAGTTCGGCCGTGAATTCGCTATCGAAGTAAACGAAGTGCGTCGTCCTGAAGTTGACGCACAACTCGTCGCCGAAAACATCGCCCAGCAACTCGAACGTCGTGTTGCTTTCCGTCGCGCTATGAAGCGTACGGTAAGCATGGCACGCAAGTTCGGTGCTGAAGGCATCAAAGTAACCTGTTCTGGTCGTCTTGCAGGCGCCGAAATCGCACGTACTGAATGGTACCGCGATGGTCGAGTGCCTCTGCAGACCTTGCGCGCCGACATCGACTACGGTTTTACCGAAGCTCACACCACCTATGGTGTTATCGGCGTTAAGACCTGGATTTTCAAGGGCGAAATCCTTGATAATGAGGTAGCGTAGTATGCTGAGCCCCAGAAGAGTAAAATTCCGTAAAAGCCAAAAGGGCCGTAATAAGGGCGTAGCTCTTCGCGGTGCAACCATTGCTTTTGGTGATATTGGTTTGAAGACCGTCGAACACGGCAAGCTTTCTAGCCAGCAGATCGAAGCCGCCCGTATCGCTATGATGCGTCACATCAAGCGTGGTGGTAAAGTTTGGATCCGCATTTTCCCTGACCGTCCAGTGACTGCAAAGCCTCTGGAAGTACGTCAAGGTAAAGGTAAGGGCTCGCCAGTTGGTTGGTGTGCTCCAGTAAAGCCCGGTCGCGTGCTTTACGAGATCAAGGGTGTAAGCCTTGAACTGGCTAAAGAAGCATTGACGCGCGCAGCGCACAAGCTTCCGGTCAAGACTGTAATTGTTGTGAGAGAGGGCCTCTAAGATGAAGTCCGCTGAACTCAGAAATCTTACTGTGGCTGAACTTCAAGCTAAGCTTGATGAGCAACAGAAAGAACTGTTCAATCTGCGTTTCCGTCATGCAACTGCACAGCTTGAAAATACTTCAAGCATCAGCGTAACCCGCCATGCAATTGCTCGGATCCAGACCATTTTGAAGGAAAAGGGTGCGTAGCATGTCCGAAGAAGCTACTTACCAGCGCAAAGGCAGAATGCTCGTTGGCGTCGTAGTAAGCGATAAGAACGACAAGACCATTGTTGTTCGCGTCGAAACTTTGGTGAAGCATCCGCTTCTGAAGAAGTACGTACGTCGTCGTAAAAAGTTCACTGCCCATGATCCCGAGAATGCTTGTGGCATGGGTGATAAAGTGAAGATCATCGAGTTTCGCCCTATGAGCCGTAACAAGCGCTGGCATCTCGAATCCATTCTTGAAAAAGCCGTCTAGGGGTAAGCGATGATCCAGGTTGAATCCACGCTACAAGTGGCCGATAATTCCGGTGCGAAGAAAGTCGCTTGTATTAAGGTACTCGGCGGCTCCCATCGCCGCTACGCCACCGTGGGCGACATCATCATGGTTTCCGTTAAAGAAGCTATGCCTCACTGCAAAGTGAAGAAGGGTGATGTCATGCAGGCCGTCATCGTGCGTACTGCGAAAGAAGTACGCCGTGTAGACGGTTCCTACATTAAGTTTGACACTAACGCCGCCGTTCTCCTCAATAAGCAAGGCGAACCGGTTGGTACACGTATCTTTGGCCCAGTTGCTCGCGAACTTCGCGCACGCAGCTTCATGAAGATCGTGTCCTTGGCACCTGAAGTCCTCTAGGAGACTACTATGAAACAATTTCGTATTCATAAAGACGACAAGGTCGTCGTAGTCGCCGGTAAGGACGCTGGGAAAATCGGCAAGGTTGTTAAGATCCTTCGTAAGAGCGATCGCATCGTTGTCGAGAAGGTGAACATGGTTAAGCGCCACGTTCGTCCTAATCCCTACCGCCAACAGCCAGGTGGCATCATTGAAAAGGAAATGCCTCTTCACATCTCTAATGTGATGGTAATGTGTGACGCGTGCGCCAAAGCTACTAAGATTGGCTACCGTTATACCGAAGATGGCAAAAAAGTTCGCTTCTGTAAGAAGTGCAACGAAATCATCGACTAAGGTGAGAGACGATGACGCGTCTTGAAAATATCTACCGCGAAAAAGTGGTTCCGGTATTGCAGCAGGAGTTTAATTACAGCTCCCCTATGCAGCTCCCTGGAATTGTTAAAGTCTCTCTCAACATTGGTCTTG
Source organism: Pseudomonadota bacterium (assembly GCA_044433065.1). GTDB lineage: Bacteria > Desulfobacterota > Desulfovibrionia > Desulfovibrionales > Desulfovibrionaceae > Nitratidesulfovibrio. The sequence continues at coordinate 1,233 of JAWXUA010000133.1, read as the reverse complement.
GCGCCGCGAGCCAAAACAATAAGTTGATGGAAGAAGCTCTTAAAGAACTCACCGCCATCGCGGGGCAAAAAGCTGTGGTAACGCGTGCAAAGAAGTCTATTGCATCGTTTAAGTTGCGTGAAGGTATGCCAATTGGTTGCCGTGTAACGCTTCGTAGCGATAATATGTGGGACTTCCTTGACAAGTTGATCAACTTCGCATTGCCACGCGTACGTGACTTCCGAGGGATTCCGGATCGTGGTTTTGATGGCCGTGGTAACTTTACCTTGGGCATCAAAGAACACAGCATCTTCCCGGAACTGGAAGCCGATAGAATTGAAAACCCTAAGGGTATGAACATTACTATCGTTACCACTGCAACCACTGATAAGGAAGGCAAGTTCCTGCTCCAGCAGCTCGGCATGCCTTTCAAGAAGTAAGGAGAAATCGCAGTGTCCCGTACATCCCTCGAAGTTAAAGCACGTCGCAAGCCTAAGTTCTCTGCACGTGCATACAATCGTTGTCCTATTTGCGGTCGCCCACGCGCATTCCTTCGGAAGTTCGGCCTTTGCCGTATCTGCTTCCGTAACATGGCTTTGCGCGGTGAATTACCTGGCGTTCGCAAATCGAGCTGGTAAAGTCACTCAAGGAGTTAAGAATGTTGACTGATCCTATTGCAGATATGCTGACGCGTATCCGCAACGCACACTTGGCCCTGCACAAGGAAGTAAGTGTACCGCGCTCGAAGATGAAGGAAGCCATAGCCGCCATCCTCAAGCAGGAAGGCTACATTTCTGATGTTGCTGTGGATGAGGGTTCCATTAAATTGTCCCTCAAGTACTTCAAGGGGAAACCCGTTATCTCTGGCATTAAGCGCGTGAGCAAGCCTGGTCGCCGCATGTATGTTGGCGTGCACGAGATTCCTAAGGTCCAAAATGGCCTCGGTATTTGCGTCCTTTCCACCTCTCGTGGTGTAATGGATGGCAATAGCGCCCACGAAATGAAAGTGGGCGGCGAACTCTTGTGCGAAATCTGGTAGGGTGCTGACATGTCCAGAATAGGTAAGCAGCCCATTGCCATTCCTTCCGGTGTGGAAGTGAAAGTTGGTAATGATGTTGTCGAGGTTAAGGGTCCTAAGGGCACGTTGACCACCCCAGTTTGTGCTACTCTTTCTTATGAAGTTGTAGACAACGCTGTGGTCATCACCCGTATCGACGAAACCCGTCAGACCCGTGCCCAACATGGTCTCCGTCG
>JAWXUA010000132.1:0-8200 GCA_044433065.1 Pseudomonadota bacterium | reverse complement strand
CTTCCCCCAGACCCCCATCCCCTTTTCAAAAACTTTTTATTTGCGATGGAAGAAACGTTTTTTAAAGACGTTCGCGGCGCATGGAGTATGAAGTAAGAATAAGATATACCATGAGTTGAACATCATACCATGGGAAAGTAAAAGTAGTTTCGTACAAAAAAAGGCCCTCCACAATAATGTGGAAGGCCTTTTTAAAGCCACTTTACAGAAACTTATTTTCTATTCATCTCATGGAGAAAAGCCTCTGTTTGCTCTATCATTTCATCAGTGCTTTGACTGAGTTCGTCTACCGTATCCTGTAGGCCATGCATTGTATCAAAGAGGTCATACCCTAAATCTGCATCGAAATGTCCTGCATTATAGTCTTCCTCAAGGTCTTGCATTGCTTCTGCAAGGACCAATTCGCGTAAATCTTCCAATTCCTTAGTTGCCTGAATGACCTTGGCTAAGCCCGGATCTATGGGCTTGGTTGGTCCTTTTACCTCTGCTTGCACCTTGTCGTCTGCTTTGTCGTCAGGCTTCACGTCTGGTTTGGAGTCTGGCGTAGATGCAGGCTTCACGTCTGGTTTAACCTCGGGCTGAACGTCGGGCTTCACTTCGTCTTGTGGCTTCGGCTCAGGTTTAACCTCTTCCTGAGGCTTTGCCTCAGGCTTTGGTTCAGGCTTCACTTCTTCTGGTTTTGTCTCAGGCTTAGCTTCAGCTTTTGTGTCTGGTTTTGCTTCAGTCTTTGCCTGTGTGTCATCTATAGACGCAGGTTTTACATCTGTCTTTGCCTCAGTAGCGGCATCATCATCAATTTTCTTATCATCATGCACTGTAGAATATGGCATTTGCGATGCTGTAGACGCACCACTATCGACATGCGCTTTCTTCTCTTGGCTTTCTACTGTTGGGCCTTGGCTTGGCCCGTAGCTTGGTCCGTGGCTATGATTAAGCACGGTAGTACTATGCTGCGTTTGCGGCCCCTCAAAAGATAAAGCAGCACGATTAAAGAACTTTTCTAAAACAGTATCCAGCACTTTTTCAAGTTCACCCTCAGCAGGCTTATGCGGTTGCCCGCCAGAAAAGGTCTCCTGACACTCAGCACGCCACATGGTATTCAAAAGATTACGTGCATTGCTATCAAGAGGAATATTCATGCCGCGCTCTGCGGCCTTTTCATGAAACGCCATTTCAGATAGTGACTGTCCACCTTCAAGGCGTGTGCGTAATACTGTGCACGCATTACTAATGGTCTTATTTGTATCGCGATTAAGAAAACTCTGACCAATATCCTGCATAAAGCTATGCATCTTTCCATACGTAGGAGGAACACCTGCATCTTGAACACTTAGTTTGCACAGCTTTAAGAAGGCATCTTTCATAATATCCATAGCCTGCTTACTTGGGGGTGCACCATCATGGCCTTGCGTGCCACTCATGTACTCTAATAGAGTCGACATATTGTTCTTGAAAAAATCTTGCGCTTTGCGCTCAGTACCTTTCATCATAGACATTTCTAGCTTGGTCACCATGACCGCAGCTTTCTTAATCTGCCCCATGGCTCGCTCAACATTGCGGCCAGTGAGCGGCTTAGACTGGTCAAGTTTATTCAATGCCATTTCTGCATGCCTCATTAAGCGCGCATTAGCTCCAGCATCTTTAAGCTTGCCTAAAATAGTACCCATAACGGCTCTATTATTCTGCTCAACAGAAGAACCACCCTGTGCGGCTTTAGCTGGGCTTGACACATTGCGCCCAAATGCAACACCTTGGTCCTCATTCTTTTCCATGCTGACAGTAGAGCGTCCTATGTCATGAAATGTCGCCTGTAGCCCTTTAATAGCACCCATATCAACCATAATATTCTCCTAGCAAGGCCGCAAATTTTTACTAAACTCTAGCAAAAAACATACCGTCTACACTGCCAACTTTATTCTCACTAGGCCTACTGGGAGACTACAATCGCGTAACAAAGCGAAAAAGTGTCTTAAATACGAATGGCCATGGACATCATGCGCAAGATATCTTTATCATCAGCTTGCGTGCCTTCTTCACCAACTGTTGTATCCACATCGTCCATACTTTCAAGTAAGTAGGCATATATTTTTTCTGCAAAATTCACGTGCTTTTCCACAAAGCTTTCAAATGCGCCACTATCAAGACTTTCGATGCTTATTTTATTACTCAAAATAACACCGTACTCCTCATGAACACCTAAAATGCCCCCATCGGTGTAGCGAAATCCACAGTTGAGTTCAAGCAGAAGACCATACAGCTCTAAACGCGCTTTCTCATTGTCTGGCACCGATGCCACAGCAGTGTGGATATATAGAATGCGTTCTTCTTCATGATACGCCAAATTCACTGTTACATCATCAAAAGAAAGAGAACACATGCCTACACCATCTGTGGTGCTTTCAAAATCTAAGCTCTCCATACCAATGCGCTTACCAAAACTTTGTAAAATAGACTGCATATGTTCCACGTTAAACTCACTTAACTAGACTGTTAATTTCATATTACGTATGCTTTGTTTCTATATTTTCTAACTCAAGATAAAAAAAATCACCATTCAGCGCAATACTGAATGGTGATTTTTCCTATTTTTTACGGATATACTTATCTACTGCACGCTTATGCTCTTCGTAATTGGTGCTGAAATGGTGCAGACCACCACCTTTCGCTACGAAGTAGAGATATTTGTGCTTTTCTGGGTGAGCGGCCGCCTCAAGAGCTTTTTTACCCATGGAGCAAATAGGGCCAGGTGGCAAACCATCATGGCGATAGGTATTGTACGGATTGGAGTCGTCCTTCAGGTTGGCGCGCGTAATGTTGCCATTGAAGGTCGGGCCAATGCCATAAATGACGGTTGGGTCAGCCTGCAAGCGCATGGGAATACGCAAGCGATTGGCATAGACACCAGCCACACGGGCACGCTCTTCAGCCTTATTGGTCTCTTTTTCCACGATGGACGCAAGGATTACAAGGTATTTGAGCTTGTCCACAGGGGTCTGCATACCCTCAGGGAGAGTAGCCTTATTACTTTCCCAAAACGTGTCCACAAGGCGCGACGCCACAGCCTCAGCGGCCTTGCGGTCTAGGGTGCGCGGCTTACGCAAAAGGTAGGTGTCTGGGAATAAAAAGCCTTCAGCTGAATCAAAGGGAATGCCGTAACGCCGCAAAAAATCAGGATCATGCACAACAGCTTGGAAATCGCGGTATGTGGTAAAACCTTCTTCCTCAAGCAGTTTGCCAATCTTCCACCATGACAAGCCTTCATGAATGGTCACGCGGTACAGCACGGACTTGCCATACAGCAAAACATCCAAAATATCTTGGGGCGACATGGCTGCGGACACAGCAAAATGCCCTGCCTGTAGTTTCCCTGTCGCTTCCGCAATGTGGCCTAAAATCTTGAAGCGCTCCACAGAACTGATAAGGCCATCGGCTTTGAGCTTTTCCGCAATCTGGTTAAAGCTTACACCCTTTTCCACATCAAAAATCACTTCTTCAGCGGTCGAATCCAACGGAGTTTGAGCAAAGCGCATCAAATCCCAGACAACATAGCCCACCGCCAAGCCCATAATCAGAATGATGGAAACAATGACTTTTAACCAGGTTTTGGGCTTTCTTATGGGAGTTTCTGGGGCGTCTTCAGTGCTGGCATCTTCAGCATTAGTATCTTCAGTAGGTCCATCTTGCTCACGAATATCTTGGCCAGCAACGTCTTCAACATCCACGTCTTCAGTATCGATATCTGACACATCACTTTCCGATAAGTTATCGGACTCTTTGCGCACATCTTCTGATTTTACTTCATCTGATTGAACTTCATCTAATTGTATTTCTTCAGATTTTTTATCACTCATGCGCGACGCCTCCGCTCTTCTGGTGTGTTCAGGAACGAATCCAAAATCCGCACAGCCGCTTGTTGGTCAATGACCTTATCCAAACGACGACCACCAAGGCCAGCTTCGCGCAATTCAGCCTCAGCCTCATAGGAGCTCAAAAGTTCTGGCATGAAATAGACATCAAGCTCGCAGCGACGCTTCAGCCGCTCCACAAAATTCCGCACTTGGCGCGTGGTCAAGGTATCACTGCCATCTTCCAATTGAGGCAAACCAACCACAATGCCCTGTGGCCCTTCTGCTTCAATGACCGACAATAGCTCAGCAAAAAAGGCATCACGTGTGGTCATGGTGATGGTCCGCCGCGGAAAGGCCATGCAACCGCCAGCATCCGTTGCCGCAATGCCTGTGCGCTTTTGGCCATAGTCGATGGCTATATATTTCATATTGTACCTTTTGAGCTGGTATATGGAACTTGGAGAGAGAGGCTTACGACGGCCACGAGATATTGCTTCCACCACTTTCCCCAGACCTGTGTGGCCGTCAACGTCATACGAAGAGGCACACGTCATCCACAAATAAAAAGTTTAGGAAAGGGATGGGGGTCTGGGGGAAGGGGAAGCCCTTTTCAAAGGTTTTCCACTTCCCCCAGTTATTTCAATTACTTCCTAGGAACATCAACCACGCGCACAAGACCGGCTTTTTCGGAAGCTTGGACAGCGCGGCGGAACTTTTTGCTCCAGTCAGCACCGTGAGCGAGGGCAGCTAGCCATTCCACTGTGTGGAGGACAGACCGCTTGTCATGCATATTGATGAGCGAACGAGCGATGCCACCACGACAGGAAGGACAACCGACAATGATAGGAGCTTTGGCGTCGTAGGTCTCAAATTGCTTCTTGAGATCATCGTGCTTACGCTGGCGGAGCTTATTGTAAATCTGTGGCGAGGTCATGGCACCCATGCCAGACTCACCACAGCAACCAGCAGAAGTGCGCAGCTTGACGCCCGTAGCCTTGGTCAGGGCTTTGGTGTACATACCAGCAGCCTTGACCTTGTGCACGCCAGCCCATTCAGCGTGGCATGCTGCATGGTAAAGAATTTCCGTACCTTGAGCTAGGGTGTGCTCTGGTAAACGTGGCAAGACGAACTGCACAAGGTCTGCTTGCTCAATGTTGCCAAGACGCGTGGCGAGCTCATGACGACCAATACCATCGCGGCACGAACCACAAGCGGTGATGACATGGGTCACGTCGTAGCCAGCCTGACGGGCTTCATCCACAAGACGCGCCAAAGTATCACTGTTGTGGGCCATATTACTCTTGAAGTCGGCATCAGCACCAGCAGCCAAGAGCGGATAACCACAGCACAAACTTTGCTTGGGCAGGATGACATTGACGCCGCTTTCAAGCAAGAGCATGAGACCAGCAAGACCAATGTTGCGGTAGAAAAGACTGCCGCCGCAACCTACAAAATACAGAACAGCCTGCTTGCTGTTGGGCTCTGCTGTAACGGAGACAGGCTCACGCGCTACAAAAACGTGCCCTTTTTCAAGGCGTAGAGCTTCGGCAAGATTGGCGTAGCCCACTTCTGGACCAGGGCCTGAGAACAGCGGATTGCTGAACTTTTCTTGCCACATATACGGAATAATCTTCAGCATATTGTTCTGCATACGCTGACCAACCGAGGCAGCCTTGGCCGCCAAGGGGACGCGCTTGCTTGGTGATTTCACAAGCCAGTGCAGAACGCGGCTCTTGATGGGGTGGCCACCTGCGCCTTCATCTTCCACAAAGGAGCGTAAGGCAAGGGCCACTTCAGCAGAATTGATTTTAACTGGGCAGACTGCCGCACATTTACCACAGGCTGTGCAATGCTCCATCATGGTGCGCACTTCAGCCAAGAGGTTGGCATCAGGCTTACCCTTGTTTACCTGCGAATAGTAGACCGCTTCGATGAGCGCACCAAGGGCCATATTTTTATTACGCGGATAATATTCAAGGCCACGCTCAGGGTGGTTCATGGGGCAAACTTGCTTGCACTTACCGCAACGTGTGCACACCTGCACATTGGTCAGCAAGGTGATGAGCCGTTCTTTGTCAGGCAAACCGCTTTCACGAATGTCGGCGATGAGGCGGTTGAACGAGAAGGTAAACGGCCGTACAGGCAATTCACGCTGGGTCAATTTGGCAGGATTTAAGACATTGCGAGGGTCCACACGCTCCTTAAAAGCACGGATAGCCTTCATCTTATCCTTACGCAAAAAGCCAATCTTGGTAATGCCAATGCCATGCTCACCAGACACTTCGCCACCAATGGCTTGAGCCTGTCGCATGACCCGTGCTGCTACCTGCTCTGCATTGTGCAACATATTGGCATCATTGGAATTAACTGGAATATTCACGTGCCAATTGCCGTCACCAGCATGCATATGGCTAGCCACAATAATCTGGGCAGCCTGCATATATTCCTTACGCTGTTCAATCTTGCGCGCAAGGCTTGGGTAACGCTGTGCCAGCTGACCAAGGAAGACCACAGCACGGATAGTCAATTCAACGTCGCTAACTTCCGAAGCAGACACTTCGCCGCCACTGGCCTTAGAGGCGTAGGTAAATTCGCGGTTGAATTCTTTATCTTCCATGGGCATGCCGCGCATACAGCCAATATCTTGCAGGGCCTCGCGATATGCTTGGGCCGCGCACTCCACGTTGAGCTGTTCAATGAACAAGGCAAAGTCGGGAATGGCGTCCGTGGGAATGACCACGTCTTCATTGATTTTAAAGCCGGACGTACGCTTAGAAATGGCGGACAGGCGGTGCCTATCTTCCCAGAAGATCTCAGCTTCTCTTTCGTCCTTGGCTACAAAAACATCAACATTATCATAAGGATGCACAATTTCCACAATCTCTTGAACACTGTCATTCAAGAGATATTCATCATCGCCATCAAGCTGAATGATGAGCACAGAAATGGGATGCCCTTCATATGTCGTTGATTTTGTTTTATATTCAATAGCCTGAACGTATTTCGGACCAAATTCTTCAAGGGCAGACAGCTTCACATAATCGCCATCTTCACGCACATTGTCGCGCATGGCGATAACGTCTTTAATGACGAGCATGGCCGTATGCATGGAGCGGCCAAAAAATTCCAAGACCAAAACGCGCGAAAATTCAGGCTTAGGGTACAGCGTGAACGTAGCTTCAACAATGATGCCGTCAACGCCTTCCTTTTGCATGCCAGGGAGGCCACCAAGGGCCTTATTGGTCACGTCCTTGCCAAGGCCCTTGAGGCGGATTTCATCGCCAGCAAGCTTCACCACACTGCGCACGCCGCCGCTCAAGTCTTTAACCTCGAAAATCGCCGTCTCATCAGGCAAAATTTTATGCCGTGGATGAGCAACGCGCTCTACAGTGATGATTTCGCCTGTTGGCGTAACCATGCGCCAAGAAAGCAAATTGTCAATCGTGACACCATATTCAAAAGCAAAAGGGCCACCAGAGTTTTCTGAAACATTGCCGCCGATGGTGGACGCTGTCTTGGATGCTGGGTCAACGCTAAAAAGAAGGCCTTGCTCAGCCGCAGCCTTAATGCCTGCGGATGTCACAACACCAGCTTCGCACGTCATGGTGCGCTGTTCTACATTGATTTCCGTGATGGCTGTCAGGCGCGTCATGCTCAAAATGACCGTACGACGACGCGCTGGCACAGCACCGCCCGTAAGGCCAGAGCCGCCACCACGTGGAATAATGGCAAATTTCATTTCGTTGGCAAGGCGCACAACGGCACTCACCTGTTCAGCCGTGGCAGGAGCCACAACCAAAATGGGCAATTCCATACGCAAGTCAGTGGCGTCTGTGGAATTTTCCACCAAAGCAGCCGCGCGCGTATCAATACATTCACGCGGCATAAGCATGCTTAGGCGTTCAATAAGCTCCATACGGAAGCGCACTTCAGCTTCGTACGAGCTCCAGAACATGGTGATGCCTTCGCCAATGCTCGTCACATAATGGTGTGCCAACGCAGGGCTTTCCCTTTCAAAGCGTGTACTTACGCTCTCTCTAACCGTTTGGGAATCAATGAATGGATTGTACACAACCAAGAAAAGTTCTTCAGCGATGGCAATGGCCACTTGGCGCACGGACTTTGGCCATTCCTCGAATTCATCAAGGTTGACACGCAACATGCGATTTACAACGAAATCGGCAGAAATAGAAATATGTGGGCCTTTATGTGGCATGGGAAGAACCCCTCTCGTTTGTATTCTGATGGAAGCTATAACTATAAAGCTTCCAGCCCCAATTAGCAAGTTGAGTGTTCACTCATTTTGTGGGGGATTTTTTACTGGGGGAAGGGGGCACTTTCTGAAGAAAGTT
>JAWXUA010000131.1:0-8202 GCA_044433065.1 Pseudomonadota bacterium | reverse complement strand
GTCTGGGGGAAGGGGAAAAAGCTTTTTTCAAAAAGTTTTTCCCCTTCCCCCAGAAAAAAATATACTAATTACATAACCTATCGCTTCAGCCTAAAAAAGGACAAACCGACACCGGCCAAAGAGAGCACAGCAAAGAAAATAAAATCAAAGTGCATGCTTTCGAGAAAGGCTGGCGCGGTGTCTGGAGTGACGGGCTGACCGTGCATAAAGATGGAGAAGACCACGGTGAGGGACAGCATGCAGGTTGCTATGCCGAGGGTACGCATGGTGCCGGAGAGACCGGACGCGATACCGATGTAACGCGGTTCAACGCTGGTCATGAGCGCGAGGGCGTTGGCTGGCGAGAAGATGGCGAGCCCTATGCCGACGATGATTTGCACCATCATGGGATAGTAGATGCCGCTGTTGCCGTCGAGTCCCACGGCGAGGAAGAGGCCGAGGGCACAGATGGACATGCCCACGATGGACATACGGTCGGCAGGATAGCGGTCAGCGAGACGCCCACCAAAAGGCGAAAGGAGCATTTGCGTGATGGGCTGGATGACCAGCATGATGCCAGCTTTGGAGGGTGAGAGACCTTGGACCACTTGGATATAGAAGCTCATAAGCATCATGATGGTGGTGACAGCACCAAAGTTAATCCATGCAGCGATACAACCAAAGGTAAATTCACGGCTTTTGGTAAAGATGCTGACATCGACGATGGGGAATGTGGTGTGCTTTTCTACGAAATAGAAGCCCACAAGACCGCAAAGACCAGCCACAATCATCCAAGCGGCGTGGGGGCTTTGCTCGAGAAACGCGGTACCAAGGGTGATACAGACGATGGAAGAGGCGTAGACAAGGCCACCGCGGAAGTCAAAGGGTTCGCCCTTGGCGTCACACCATTCGTCACGAAGGCGAGTCATGGCAATGCCCCAAGCGAGCAAGCCCATAGGGACAGCTAGGATAAAGATACTTCGCCAGCCGAAGTGTGACGTGAGAATGCCACCAATGACAGGTCCGCTAGAGACGCCAGCATAGACGGTGGCGGTTAGGATGCCGAGGGCTTGGCCGCGCTTTTCAGGAGGGAAGATGCTGACAAGCATGGCCATGCCACTTGTATTGATCATGGCGGCCCCAAGTCCTTGAGAGACTCGCAAGGCAAGGAAGACGTTGACGGATGGAGCGATGGAGAGCGCAATGGTGGACAGAGTGAAGCAAGCAACGCCAATACGGAAGACCCGACGGCGACCGATAATGTCACCGATGCGGCCCATCATAAGCATGAAAATATTGACGGTAACAATATAAGATGTGCCCACAAGGCCAAGCTGCACAGCACTAGCGCCAAGATCTGCGCCGATGGTTGGCAGGCCCATGTTTACGGAGGAGACCATGAATGGCATGAGGTACAGGGCAGAACATGCGGCAAGGAGCACATCAATGGGCTTGGTTTTGTAGACGCGTTCAGGTTCTGTGGCAGCGTGGTCGCCAGCGCAATCCATGGTTTGGTCGCCAGCACAATCCATGGTTTGGTCACCAGTACAGTCACCAGTACAATCGACAGTTTGGTCGGCTGTATTTTGGTCGCTATGGGCGTTGTTTTGCGTCGTAGCAAGCTTGGTCATATATGCTCCAACGGCTCCCCATATAAAAAAGGGTTGCCGCTTCATAGTAAAAGAATGTTAGCTTGCAAACGTATAGCCCTGCCCTCTTATGATGGCAAGACATAAGAAATCAAAAATATCATTTTTATGATGTTCTTCCCTTACTAGCATATAATGTACATAACAACGCCTAGTATACAATAAAAAAAACACCTATGATACAGCCCTTACTATGGAAGGCTGCATCATAGGTGTTTTGATACTACTAACTATAAGGAAGCACAGGTCACATTATAGCTCTTGATTGCTTACCGCAATGTCTTCAATGTTATATTGAGGATATCCATTTTCTACAATGAAGTTTCCATCCGTATCTACGGGAAGATGGATACGTACTGTTGTAGTTCTTACCGAAAACGCTGGTGCATCTTCTAGATGTGTATTCCTCATAGAAGAGTTAATATTACATTTAATATCAATACTTCCATCATCTCTTGTCGTAAGATATATTGGATTTCCTTGGTCTGGAACATCACCAGGTGCAGCACCACAGTGCGCAAGCTCATCAAAGCTTGGTATATTAGCGTCTTTTACCACTCCCATACCTATGTATTGGGATGTAATAGAAAAAGGAACACCACTCTGGTAGCATGTATTGATAATAAACTTTTTCACTTCTGGTGCATTCCTAGTGATATCATCAACATGCGCATGAACGGCCGCCAACTTAGCTTCTGGGGTTCCACGGCTTGGAAGCCCTGGGCATTTAACCATTCCTCGCCTAGCATCCAAGTCAAAACCTTTTAAACCATCCTCATTGACCGTACCATCTATAAATGTACGAAGATTTTGCGTAGTAGCTTTTTTATCGATAACGCCATTAATGACATTCAGCATCTTGTCTTTTATTTGAGGTTCTTTAACACCACGTAAAAACTGCAAAGCAGGTTGCGATATGTCTTTGCTTTGGCTCAGAGTGGCAATTTTATCGGTCAGCGTTTTGACCATGGCTGTAATATTTTCTTTTTTGGCAGCGACTGCGTCTGCGTTGGGTTCAAGACCTTGATTAGCGGCCTCAGCGACTTTAGCATCAAGGCGACCAAGCTTGGCATCAACTCTATTGTTGACCATTTTCAGCATGGCATCGCCAATAGCAGCATTTCTTTCTGCAATTTGTAAGCGGCCACCCGTACTTTTTGCAGAAAAGTGATCGCTAAGGCGTGCAAAAAGCTTACCCAAGCCACTGCGCTCTTTAACTTCACCACCGCTGATTTTAAAATTCCGTAAATTTGCGTCGTCGTTCATGACGCTTGTGAGGCCCTTAGATATGGAGTCGATGCCAGCCATGATATGCTCCTCAATTTTGTAGTCTATTTTTTACATAGTAGTGGGGATGCTCTAGGGTGTGTCTTCAAACTTGATTATTTTGTTTTTCTGGCGAGGCGGACGAAGTCTTTTACGAAGGGCGCGTATATAGACATACGTAACCGTAGTAAAAGACGAGTCCGCCCTAATCGAACAGGCGCCAGAAAGCAAAAGAAGCAGTTTGAAGACATACCCTAAGACTTTGCAATCCTTGTTCCAACATTCTCAGCTACATATGCCAACATTATTGACAGTTGCAGGCCCTATATGCGTAGCATATGCAGATATTAGACACGTAGCATATGCAGATATTATATGCGTAGCATATGCAGATATTAAACGCGTAGCATATGCGCCATATAAGCAAGGGAATCATTGTCTTGGCTTGGTACCTCGCTACATTCCCAATCCAATAAGTCGAGATAGATGCCTTCCAAAATCTCCAAAACAGATACCAAAAAATTGCATATAAGGAATGCAAATCCATCATCATCAAGAGAGCGCAACGGGCAAATGCGTTGCAAGGTGAGCACCTTATTCTCGCTATCGAGACCAAAAACACCATGATGTGAATTGAGAAGGCAATTATGAAGCTTTAAAAGCTCACCATATACTTTTTCTTTATTTTGCTCTGGTATGGGAGCTATAGCGCACGATATAATAATCGATGCCATATCTTTCTGTAATGCAATATGGAGTTTTTTCCCTGATACGTTAAGAATTGCAAACGCCGTATCATCATCTATGGAGCATGAAAAATCATAGTTGTTAGCATAGGTATGCAGTATCTGTGTATATTTTTCTTGCATTATGGTCTCCTATGAGGTGTGCCGTATAAAAATAACGAGTGTATATGGTGGACTATGCACTCAAGGCAAGGTCTTGCAAAAAGCTTTCTATGTTCTCTAAGGAATGTACATACTCTTGTACAAAATGTGTGAACACTGATAGTGTATATTCATCGTCTGCATTTTGCATGGAAATGACACCTTGAAGTGTGATAACATCGCCCTCATGCAATGAATATGAAAATCCATGAGCTTGTGAAAGCATAGTATTCCACTGTAAAAGCTTTTCAAATAAGATATCTTTATTGTGGCAAGGAACAATACCAACAGCAACTTGTATTATAGTATTTTCACTCTCTTCATCGAGCATAAAATGTAGAAGAATATCGTCATTATATAACGATGTGACGACATCACCAATCTGACACGAACACGACAATCCAGCACTCTCTGCCAACATTGTTGTCAGTGTATAAAATCTTCCTTTCATAGCACACCTCATAGTTATGATATACATGATGGTAGTGCACACTACAACGAAAAGCAAGTAGCACTCAAAACGAAACATGCAATAGTGTAGTCTTTTTGTTATGTGCACAAGGCAATGTAAACCATACTAAACCATATGGGCCATATGGGCCATAGCGTAGCCCACAAGCGCACCATGGGTATGCTTGACAGCCCAGCATATGTGCGCTATATGGTATCTATCAGTTGAAGCGGTGGGTATTTTGCCTATTGCTTCCACATCCCAGATGACCCTTTGTGGTCCGAAAGGGTGGCCTGACAAGGGCCTCCTTTTTTTTTGGCAAAAAAATGCCGACGAGCCGAGGGTAAGGAAGAGAATATGAGTAGAGAAAAACTTGAGTCGCGCATTGCAAGCTTGGCAGAACCGTTCATCGCTTCGCAAGGCCTGCAATTATGGGGCATTGAATTGACCATGGCACATAAGCCTATGGTACGCATTTTCGTTGACAATGAGGAAGGGGCGAGCATTGACCAATGCGCTCGCATATCGCGGCATCTTGGCGTTGCCCTTGAAGTTGAAGATGTGATGCAGTCGGCCTATATTCTTGAAGTTTCCTCCCCAGGTCTCGAGCGTCCATTCTTCAATGCGACGCAAATGGCGAGCTATGTAGGCCGTCAGGTGGAATTGACCCTTTTGGATCCAAATCCTGAATGGCCAGGCCGCCGCAAATTTTCGGGTGAGCTTGTATCCGTAGAAGGCGATGCCTTTGTTTTGCGCCCATGTGAAAAGGTGGCAGAACCTGCCCCTGAAAAGCCTAAGAAAGGCAAGGGTAAAGCGAAAGCTGCTGAGCCTAAGTTTGCTGAGAATAAGGTCACAGGCGATACCATCACAGACACGCAGGACCAAGCACCAGCCCACAATGATGTAGATGATTCAGCCAATGCAGAAGCCGTGGCAGAAAAGCCTGTACTTTGCGCGCAATGGAGCGACGTGAAAAAGGCGCATCTTGTACATATTTTTCCTGAGCCAGGACATAACAAGCCTCGCTAGGTGACAGATTATCGAGTCGGAGGATTTTTTCTATGAGCATGGAACTCATGAAAGCCATTGAGCAAATCAGCAAAGACAAAGGTCTTGATTGCGAGATGCTCATCTCTACCCTTGAAGAAGCTGTACGCACATCCGTTGCCCGTAAATTTGGCGATGAAATGGACGTAGAAGTGACCTACAACAGGGAAACTGGCGAGATTGAAGTATATCAATTTAAGGTTGTTGTTGACGACGTTGCTGACGAAGACACCCAAATTGACATTGAAACTGCACGTGAGCACGACCCCAATGTACAACTTGATGACGAGGTTGGTTTCCGCCTTGAAATTAAGGACCTTGGGCGTATTGCAGCACAAAGCGCAAAGCAGGTTATTATCCAGCGCATGCGCGATGCAGAGCAAGAACTCATTTACGACGAATTCATCGAACGCAAAGGCGAAATCGTCAGCGGCATGGTGCAACGTCGCGATAAATCCGGTTGGATTTTGAACCTTGGTCGCACAGAAGCTATCTTGCCAAAAGATGAGCAAATTCCTCGCGAACACTATAAGCGCAACGAACGCGTGCAAGGCATCATTATTGATGTACGCAAAGAAGGCCGTGGCCCTCAAGTTGTGGTTTCCCGTTCGCACCGCGATTATATGGCTGCCTTGTTCCGCCGCGAAGTTCCAGAAGTTGACGATGGCACTGTGCAGGTTATGGGCGTTGCTCGTGACGCTGGTAGCCGCGCCAAAGTTGCTGTTCTTTCCCGTGAGCGCGATGTGGATCCAGTGGGCGCATGTGTTGGCGTTCGTGGTTCGCGTATCCAAAACGTGGTTCAAGAACTGCGTGGCGAACGCATCGACATTGTGGTCTGGAGCGCAGACATTGCAACCTATGCGCGCAATGCCTTGTCCCCTGCTATCATCACACGCATCGTGATTGATGAAGCAGAAAACATGCTCGAAGTCATCGTGCCTGATGACCAGCTCACCAACGCTATTGGCCGTAAAGGTCAAAACGTTAAGTTGGCCGCAAGACTCCTTGGCTGGAAGATAGATATTTTCACCGAAAGCCGTTACAACGAAGCCAATGCTATTGGCCACGGCTTAGAGCAAGTGGCTAATGTTGTTGACATTTCCGTTGAGCAGTTTGTGGAAGCTGGCTTTGCATCCATCGTTCGTTTGCGTGAAGCAAGCGACGAAGACTTGGCTGAAGGCTTAGGCCTTAGCGAAGCACGCATTGCTGACCTTCGTGCTGCTATTAGTTTCCTCACCCCTGCCGCAGCCATGGAAGAAGATGCGCCTGCTGACGCTGACGTAGAAGTCATTACTGATGCTGAAGTCATTACTGACGCTGATGCAGAAGTCATTACTGACGCAGAAGTACACGCAGATGCTGACCCCATGCTCGCAGAAGAAAACGCGTTTGTAGAAGAGGCTGTTGAAGTGGAAGAAGCTGAAGTTGCAGAAGAAGTTGCACCTTCAGAAGAAACCACTGCCACAGTCGAGGAAACGGAATAATTTGATGACACCAACCGAAGACAGGCACAAGCCCGTTCGGATGTGTGTTATTTGTAGACGGCGCTTTACCAAGAAAGAGCTTCTGCGCTACGTCTGTCCTGTAGAAGGGACAGGGCCCGTCGCCGACGTGCGACAGGTGCACCCCGGTCGAGGGTGGTACGTATGCGGTGACCCGAACTGCCGCGCAAAAATGGCGAAGTTCGGCGGATGGCGACGGAAGCGCAAGGGAGTTTAAGGAATGACAGATACTAAGATTAAGGTTAAAGATCTTTCTGATGAGCTTGGGATGCCCTCTAAGGAGCTCCTGCCCACGATCCACGACCTCAATATTCCAGCAAAGGCCGCCAATAGCACGGTCACTGCTGAAGATGCAGAGCGCATTAAGGACCGTGTGCAAACCATGCGCGATCCCAATGCCCGTAAAGAGGCAAGCCCTAATATTGTGGTGCGCCGTCGTAAGCCCCAAGCTGGCCACAGTGCTAAGCCTGAAGCTGACCAAAATGCTAAGCCTGAAGCACAAGCAGATGCGCCTAAGCCTGAAGCTAGCCAAGGTGCTAAGCCTGAAGCTAGCCAAAATGCTAAGCCTGAAGCCAAAGCCGATTCTCATAAGGGTGACATGAAGCCAGCTCCAAAAGAAAAGAACCAAAATCAACAAAATCAGGGTAACCGCAAAAAGCGTGAAGCTCAGCCAGCTCCTGCAGCACGTATCATTCGTCGCCCAGAAGATGCTGAACCAGCTCCGCAAGTGCGCGTTATCAGCCCAGCAGAAGTGGCAAAGCCAGCCCAAGCTGAAGTTAAAGCTGAGGCTCCTAAGGCTGAGGCTCCAAAAACCGAAGCTCCTAAAGCTGAAGTAAAAGCTGAAGCTCCAAAGGCTGAAGTAAAAGCTGAAACTCCTAAGGCTGAAGTAAAAGCTGAAGCTCCAAAGGCTGAAGTAAAAGCTGAAGCTCCAAAGGCTGAAGTAAAAGCTGAAGCGCCTAAGGCTGAAGCCAAGCCACAAGCCCCTAAAGCTGATGCACCAAAGGCCGAAGCTAAAGCCGATGCGCCAAAAGCTGACACCCAAAATGCTGATGGTGAAGAAGGCGACAGCCGCCGCAAGAAGAAAAAGCGTCGTCAACCAGAAGTCGCAACCCCTGCGGTTCGCGTTATTTCTCGTCCTGACCCGAACGCTATCCCTGCGGCTCGCGTCATCACGCCTGCTCCACCAGCTCCACAGCGTCCACAAGGTGGTCGTGATGGCTACCAGCCTCGCGATGGCCAAGGTCAACGCGAATTCCGCCCACGCGGAGAAGGCTACCAGCCACGCGAAGGCCAAGGTCAACGTGAGTTCCGTCCTCGTGATGGTCAGGCTCCTCGTGAAGGCGGCTACCGTCCACGTGACGGTCAGGCTCCTCGTGAAGGTGGTTACCGTCCACGTCCAGAAGGCGGCTACCGTCCACGTC
>JAWXUA010000130.1:0-8229 GCA_044433065.1 Pseudomonadota bacterium | reverse complement strand
TACGGCTCATGTCACGCAGATACTGCTCTCGCTGGTCGAGGTAGAAAGCGAGGGGCCGCGAGAAGTTGGAGCCTACAAGCCCATCAACGAAGAGCTGGCTTACGGCGCGCTCACGGGTGAGGACGAATTGCGAGAGAAGCAGGACGCTTTGCTCTTCTTTGGACATGGCATTGAGCCGCTCATGGAAAATGTGCCGAGCTCTTGGCTGATACATCCAGAAGTACATGAGGTCGAGGGCGCTAATGATGATGGCGGATTCAAGGTGCCGTGCATCAGCATTGAGGGTGCGCATGAGGATTTTGGGACTCCGCAAGAGCTCCATAATGTCCTCTTCAGGAAGCAGAACTTCGAGGCGTGCGTAGTTGGCAAAGAATTGGGTTAATTTAACTTGGTAATCCCAACTGCGCATACGAAGATTGCTACACCTATCTGCAAAGCCTTCAACAATAGCGGCAACAGTGTCCGATGCCATCTTGGATATGATGGTGGCACTTGGTTGCAGCATGACCCATGGATCATAGACATTAAAGAAGGATAGTATTTCAAATAAGATTGTGGTGTAGGACATAGCGACTGGAATAGCCAAGACACTACGGAACATATTACCGATGATAGCTTCTGTTTGCAGTCCTCGATATATGTTGTGCGACGCTATATACAGTCCATTTGCTGTGGCGATGACTGTAAATACAATGGCTGGGTGACTTTGTGAGTCCATGCCAAGGGTGTCTTGCAGTAAGAGCGTACGCATGCCAAGCTCAAGTATGGGCACAGAGAGACCAGTAAACATGAGCGAGTCACTCATGCGACTCCAACTTACGTAATTATTCCAACGTAATAGGGGTGTACTACGCCAACCACCACCGCCAGCAAGAACGGCTTGCACGATATTGCGCACACCGGTGATGCTGAACCAGATGAGTGCACCAAACCACGCGAGAAGCCACCACGTTTGTGTATAGTGGAAGGTCATCATGGCTGGGATGAAGCCGATGAGGATTTTGATGCAGTTCAGGAGTGTGTTGTTGAGGTAGGCGATGCCAAGGCGGGCTTTGGAACAGTTATCTTCCTTATCATCTAAGGATAAATGCGCAGGCGACATGCCAAGGCTTTTGCCTAAGGTCGCGATATTACCACCATTTTTGCTAGCAGTGACGCGCGTGGAATGCGTCGATACTTTCCAATCCACAATGGTTTTTGTGCCAACGCGAGAGCACAGGGGCAGACGTCGCAGCCACTCAGAAAGGCCGCGGCCAAGCAGAGGGTGACGCTGTGGAATGTGGCTTTCGCGACGATAGACCGTACTGTGGATGGGCAAGCGTTGGCGTGCCGCTTTATTGTTTGGCGTAATAGGGCTTTGGCCCGTTGTGTGGCCCGTTGTTTGGCCTGTCGTTTGGCCTATCGTTTGGTAATTTTGATTGGTATTTTGGCTAGTTATGTCCGATGCATGGTGACCATCTTCAATGGGGAACCCTTCTTCGCAGAGGGGCCGTGCGTGCTCATCGGTGGCTCGTGCATTGTGCCCCAAAAGGCGCACTGTGGCACTGGGTGCTTCCACAACCTTGGCCTTCAAGGCGCGCTGGGCACGCGGTGGTAAGGTCTCTGGGAACACAAGGCCCATGCCGTGCTGCCGGTGGGAGCGGCTTGTGGAGTCCGTGCCAAGGCGCGAGCGCAAAGGGACAACTGTGTAGAGATTTTGCAGCTCAACCATGCCATGGAGGATGGTTCGGAAGGTCTTGGCGCGCTCTGCATTACCTTCATATTCTTGAAGAATAGTCTGGATGATGCGCTTGAGGAGTGGCATGTTGGCTTGATTGATGGCACCTTGCAGCTCGCTGATTTCTGCCATGTGCTCGGCACGACCTTGTGACCAGTCCTTAAGGTTGAAAATCTCAAGGTGCGTGATGAGACCGCCACATTGCCATAAAAGTTCTAGTGTATCCGCAGTGTTAACGCCACCAAGGTTCAGTGTGACACGGTAGTCACTGTGCAGACTTGTAAGCCAGTCAAGCAGGATATGGGGCGGCATTTGGAGCAGTTCAGGAGGCGTTAGGCCGTCGACATAGCGTTGGTCATTGAGCTCTGCATCCAGTTGCTGTCCTCTATGGCCACTTTGTCTCTGCGAGGCAAAAAATTTCCCAGTTTTTTCACGTGGATATAGAATTGGTGCCTCTGGAACAAGGTCAGGATTTGGCAAGTCTGCATTCACAGCATGGTCAAGCCAATTTTCCAAAATGGCTTCAGCGTCCACGCTATTCATGCGCTTCACAGTCTCATGAATATGCGCAATGCGGTGATTATCATGCTGTTCATGCGCAGGAATGCTGCTGGTGATGCATTCCAGCTCGTCGCGCAGCTCGGCAACACGGCTCGCAAAGGCTGGGCATATGGTTTGGTGAACGCATTCCGCTAGGTGCAAGAGCGAGGCTTGGCCGCTACCCACAAAGCGTGTGAAGCGTTCCTTGGTGATAGGTTCCAGGGTGAGGCCAAATTCTTCGTTCACAGCCAATCTATGGATAGTGTTCCACCGTGCTAAGGTAGCGAAAACATAACGTTCTTGCCAGTTCGAGGCTTTGCGGCCCTCAGCGAATAAGGCTTGTACTGGTGGCTCATCCAAGAAATCCAAAAGCTCTTGGCCATGGGAAAAGCCGCGTGGCACCCAGATGAAGTCCACATAGCGGCCATGGAACGGTGAGCGAAATTCGACGCCAATGCGCACAGCAACGCCCATAATTTGCGCAGCCTGCAAGAGCTCTTGCGCGGCACAGCCATCAATATAATTATAGTAGATGACGGTGAGGTGGCGGATACCCTTGACCCACGCGTCCATAATCAGGTGCGTAGGATTTTTGCGGCCCTTGGTGCTTGCATCGTGCACGTGGTTGTCAAAGGCCACTTGGTTCCACTCTTCAGGCATTTCCAAAAGATTGTAGCGGTCGAGCATGGCGCGAACAATGCGCGGCTTTCCTGCAGCTGTATCTCTAAAATCATGGGCAAGTTTTATTTGGCGGCACGGGTCGCCATGGGCACGCACAAGTTCTTTCATGATTTGGATGAGAACGCGGGCTGTATTGCGCTGCAACGTTGTTTGTGCAGAGCTCAAAACCTCATCGCGCAAGGCTGTCAGGGCTAGAAGACGGTCTTCTGTGCGTCCAGCTTCGAGGCTGTCCAACAAGTTCATGACGGCATAGGCCACGCGCAATTCATGGGTAACAGCCAATTCTTTGATGCCGTGTGGGTGCAAGTTGGCGTCGAACAATTTGCGCACCATATGTGAAGGCGCACCATAAGATTGCGATGCGTTGAGGCTTTGTTTGTCCAAAACCTTATTGGCAAGGTGCAGAAGCGTTTTATCTTGCTTGTCAAAGAAAAAAGCTGAGGAAGGAAAAGGCGTGGTAATTGTCATAGATAGCGTAACCTGTTGCAGTATATACGTGAATAATCAAACTACGCTACGATATGCTTGGTATATCGTCAAGGACTAAGCTTCTGGGAGAATGGAATGAGTAGACTTGTATGAACATTGTGGCCATATGGGATAGCATATGGGATAGTGCTTGATGTAGTATTATATATTCACCATGGTTAGGCCTTTGGCTATGCAGGTGACCTCGCCGCCTATCCATGCTTCAATATGGGCTTCAATATGGGCTTCAGCATGAGGTGCGTTTCTGTTTGGGCTTGCATGCTGTGTACATGTGGCTGTGATGGTCATGCCGCTAGGTTGAAGCACGTGTAAGGTGACGGTGCTCTCGTTCTGAGGCGTGGCACCTTGGGTCATGCCTGCAAGGTAGAGAGCCATAGCCAAGGTGCCAGAGCCACACGCTGTTTCCGCATAAAGGCTTTGGGTTTCGCGTACATGCACAAAGGGCGTGATGCTGCATGCACCTGTTGCTATGTCGTGTTGATACCAAATACAGCCAGCGGCCACGCTTTGCAGAAGTCCGCATTGGTCTAAGATTTCGCGTGCGGCTGTACTTGCTTGCGCTGTATTGTGCTCTGCACTTTGGGGATGGTCGGTCTCATCTAACAAAAGATGATCAATGCCATCAAGGTGGACTATAGGCGCGTTTTTATTGTTTATTTTGACATAGGATACAGCAGGCATAGTGGCATTGGGCATGCGGATAGCCGCATTCATGGTGCCGTCATCCGCTTGGTAAACGCGATAGGCCACAGGTGCATCTGTGCCCGACGAAAGCATAGAACCCTCGAAGTTTTTTCCATCTTGGGAACCCTGTGTTTTGAGCTCCATGGCCAGTATGGCTGCGAGGCTACGGCAAGCATTGCCACAAAATTCACCGCCCATCATGGTGATGTGTGGGGGCTTTGCATGCATATCCACATAGGCCACCTGTTCTGCCTGTAAGTGCAAGGGATGCATAAGCATATTGGCGATGGGCGCACGCAAAGGAGCCGCAATGTGGGGATTGCTAATCAAAATAGTGGTATTGCCACTAGGGCACATTTTATAGAATGATAAATCCATCATAAACCTGCGTGCTTATAAGCTTTTATTGTGGAGTTTGGCTAAACGTCGTACTTGGCGGCAAATACCCATGAGCATGTCAAATTCATGGCGGACTATGTCTTGTTTGCCCAAAAAACGCCGCAACGGCATGAGAAAATAATCGGTATTATCCTGCTTTAAATAGTCAATTTCAAGCAAGGTTGCACGCAAGGTCTCAAAAAGAATGGTGTTTTCCTTTTGACTTATGCGTCGGCTAGCATCGTTATCTGAATGCTTTTCTGGCTCTTTTTCTGTACTTTTTTCTGGAACAATTTCAGCATGTTTACTGACATAGGCTGTTGACTGCCTACACTCTTGCCATGCCTTATGCCATTCATACAGCATCAACAAAGCTGCTTGCGCTACGTTCAATGACGAGGCTTCTGCCGCTGTGGGAATGGTCACAAGGCGCGTACAGTGTTCAATTTCTTCGTTATTCAGACCTCGATCCTCAGGCCCCAATAGCAAAGCAACCTTGTCCCCATGGGCCAAAATACGCGCAATTTCAGGGCTTATTACACTTGGCGTGGCAATGTCACGCCGCCAGCCGCCAGTTCTCGCTGTGGTCCCTACAACGACGGCGCAATCCTTCACAGCTTCAGCAATGGTCCCCACAACAGAAAGATTTTCCAATATGGACAGACCCTTACTTGTAGCCAAAGGTTTGGCCTTTTCCATGTCCCATAGCTCAGGTTCCACAAGCACCATGGACCCAGCTCCCATATTGGCACAAGCTCGCGCAACCATGCCAATATTCTCAGGAAAGCGCGTCTTTACCATGACGACGATGATATTTTCTAGCATTGTATCTCACTTGACTTGCGTAGCTGGGAGGACTTTTGTGACAAAAAGAGAAAAATATCAATGGCTCAAGACCCTGTCAATCAAAAGTGGAAAAGCGTGCATAACGAGCAAGGCTGTAGCTGTGTCGTTCATTGCCTTACGCGAGGGATTTCTTTAGTATGCGTATTAGGGCAAGAAATTGGGGAGAATATGAGCGAAAACACTGTATATGCTGAGCATAATAAACGTATGATAATTGATGAAGATGGCCATGGCACGCGCCTTGATCAAGCTATTGCGCCGCTTTTTCCTGAAATGGGTGTGCGTGGGCGCCGTCGACTTTGGGAGCATAGTCTTGTGACCGTCAATGGACGGGCGCGGCCATGCGGTTTTTGTGTGTCTCTTGGCGATGTGGTGGCTGTGCAGGAAAAAGAGGCGAGCATGGTGGTGCAAGGCGGCCAAAGCATGCATAATGCTGCCATACAACATATCGATATCATTCATGTTGATACAGCGTTGGGTATTGCCGCTGTGGCAAAACCCAGTGGTCTGCATAGCGCAGCCATTGCAGGTAGTCCCTTAGCTAGTGTGGAGGCTTTGCTTCCAAGTCTAGACTTTTGTGAGGAGAGGGCCTTTGCATGTCCCCAAGGTTTTCCCAAGCTTCTTAATCGCTTAGATGGCCCAACATCTGGCATGCTTTTGGTGGCTCTGAATAATGCAGGTCTTGACCTATGGACTCAAGCGGAAGAGCTTGGAAATATTGAAAAAAGATACTTTGCTGTAGCTTGTGGAACCATAGATAAATCGCAAACCGTAAAGACTGCACTGGATACAGCCAACCGCCAAGTGACCAAAATACGAGACTACGAAACAGCGGATACGTTGCGGCATACGGAAGTCATACCGCTAGCAACATTTCATGCAAGTGTTCAAAATAGTACGAAAAATAATGACAAGACGGCTTTAGACTTACGCAGTCAAGCCATGACCCTTGTGCAATGCCGTATCCATAAGGGAGCACGGCACCAAATTCGTGCTCATATGGCGAGTATAGGGCATCCCTTGCTAGGTGACACCGTGTATGGCGAACTTATGGCGTCAGATATGCATAGTTGCACGGATGCACAGCTTTTCTTGCATCATGGTCATGTGCATATTACTGATTTTACAGCGCATTGCTTGCCACCATGGCTGTCTTTTTTACCTCCTTCTATTCAAGAATACGTTCACCCAGCGTAATATTACGGCTAGCATACGAAACCGTCTTATATATACACTTCCGGCTTGCTATTTTTACAAAGTTTTCATAACCTTAATACGCAGAAAAATTATATTTTTGCATCAACATTTTAGCAGATTACAAGGGGCAAGGGATCATTATGTACGGTGTATCGGTGTTGTTGGCGTTTCTTCCAGTTTTGATTGTGGGTATTTTATTGGTTGCATACAGAATGGCAGCTGACCATGCAGGCTATGTCGGTTGGGCTGTTGCGGCAGTGCTCGCCTATGTCTGGTTCAACACACCGCTTGAAGTTGTTGCCACATCGACTTTTGCAGGCATTGTGGCCTCGTTCCCTATTTCCCTTGTTTTTGGTGCTGCCATCTGGCAGGTCACCATCATGCGCGAAGTAGGAGCCATGGGGCGCGTTGTGGCGCTCATGAAAGGTATTGCACCAGGGCAAAAAGCCGTGCAACTTTTGCTCATCAACGTTGGCTTTGGTATTCTCTTAACGTCCCTTGGTGCACCTGCGCTGTCCATTTTGCCTCCTATCATGTTGGCCCTTGGCTATTCCACCGTGTCTGCCATCCTCTTGCCATCTCTTGGCTATGTGGCCATGTGCACCTACGCCTTGCTCGGCATTCCTGCCGTAGTCTTTGCTAATTTCGTAGGTCTGCCTCTCGAAGCCATTGGCGATTTCTTTGCACGCTACATGTTTGTGCTCTCCGTCCTTGTGGCTTTCTCCTTGCTCCATATTGTGGGCGGCACCAAGCTTATGCGCGAAGGAGCTAAGCCAGCACTCATCACGGGTATCATCTCTGGTTTTGTGGCTGAAATCATGTCGCGTGCTGGCCTTGTGACCTTAACAGGCATTGCGGCTGGTATGGCCATCGTTCTTGGTCTCTTGCTCTACCTCAAGCTCACAGGCCGTCCGCTCTACAACCGCGAACTCCTCAACGAAGCTGACTTTGCCGCAGAGCAGAAATTCTCGCTCATGAAAGCAGCGTCTCCATGGCTTCTTCTTGTGGTCTTCTCCCTTGCCACCAATGCGCCATTCCTGCCATTTCTCAAGTGGACCTTTGTGGACTTCTCCATGCCTGTGGAAATTATCCCTAATTCTCCTGAGCGTTTACGTATTTTCTGGCAAGGGTATTTCTGGGTTATCATTAGCACGCTCTTGTGTATCCCATTCCTCAAGATGAGTATGAGCACCTTTGCCAAAGCTTCCGTGCTTGGTCTTCGTCGTGCTGTGCGTCCAGTTTTGTCCACCATGGTCTTCTTTGCCATCGCTTTTGTCATGAACCATTCTGGCAAGTCCGTTGACTGGGCACTCGTCAACCCACTGGACAACATGATTGTCCTCATGGCTGACGCGTCTGCTGCCGCTTTCGGTAGCCTGTACCCCATCGTCGCACCAGTTCTCGGTCTTATCGGTGGTTTTATCGGTGGTTCCGAAACTTCAGGTGTAGCCATGCTCACCCAACTTCACCTCTCCACCGCTGAAACCATCGGTGCACCTGGGGTCCTTCTTGCAGCAGCCAGTGCCATTGCAGCCGGTATGGCCGGTGTTATTTCACCTGCTAAGCTCCAAACTGCTGCCGCAAGCATCAACCGCATCGATGATGCCGCCAAAGCCATTAGGCCCGCTTTCGCCATCTCCATCATCCTGACTGTCGCTTGCGCTGTCATGACGTGGTATTGGTGTTAAAGTACGGTT
>JAWXUA010000129.1:0-8294 GCA_044433065.1 Pseudomonadota bacterium | reverse complement strand
GGTCTGGGGGGAAGGGAAACCTTTTCAAAGGTTTCCCTTCCCCCCAGCTCGTCCCAAAATACCTATCCCTACAAACTACAAGCTACAAAACCTGCACGCCGTCCTCAGTGATGAGTACCATGTGCTCCCAACGGATACCGCCCCATTGTGGGTAGTAGAGACCTGGCTCAACGGTAACGATCATACCTGGTTGGAGTACGGTGTGGTTGCGTGGGTTATGGCTTGGCGGCTCGTGGGTTTCGATGCCGATACCGTGCCCGAGTGCGTGGGTGAAGTGATCAGCCACACCGTGCTTTTCAAAGGAAGCGCGGGCTATGGCGTAGGCTTCACTGCACAACATACCAGGACGTATGGCCTTGATGGCGGCGGACTGGGCTTCTTGCGTTTGCTCGAGAGCTGCGAGGAAGTGGGATGCTGGCTTGTCGCCCACCCAGAAGGTGCGGGTCTGGTCGGAGCAATAGGTGTCGAGACGGCAACCTACGTCGATGAGCACAGAACAGTTGTCGGTGATGATGTCGTCGGAGGGACGGTGGTGAGGGAGTGCACCGTTGGGACCTACGGCAACGATATTGTCGAAGGCGAGCTCGGAGGCACCGTGGTTGCGGAAAAATTGCTCGATGTCCCATGAGACGGCCTTTTCTGTGCGGCCTTCTACGAGCACAGAGGGAACCCATGCCATGAGCTGATGGTTGAGGTCGCAGGCGCGTTGCATGAGGGCGATTTCCTCAGGCTCCTTGATGATACGAAGCTCTTCAACAATGCCATCAGCACGCTCGAGCGTGAGGCTTGGGGAGAATTTTTCGTAGAAATCAAGAGTCATACAACGGGCTTCAAAACCAATGGTGCCATGGACTGTGGCACGTAAATGGGCATTGATTTGGCTTGGAATGTCGCCAGCATAGATGAAGATGCGGTCGTGGTCCCACATGCGGCGTGCTGCGTCAAGATAACGCGAGTCTGTGCACAGCCAGTCCTTGCCGTCGGCTGTGACGATGAGGTAGCCGGAGCTTTCATTGAGCTGTGAGTCGTGAAGCTCGAAGCCTGAGAGGTAAAAACGATTGGCATCGTAGCTGACAAAAAGCGCATCAAGGCCGCGCTCATGCATGAGTGCACGAAGCTTTTCACGGCGTTCTTCAAAGCGTTGCGGAGTCATGGTCATCCTCGTTGTTTATATGGCAGTGCGCA
Source organism: Pseudomonadota bacterium (assembly GCA_044433065.1). Classification (GTDB taxonomy): domain Bacteria; phylum Desulfobacterota; class Desulfovibrionia; order Desulfovibrionales; family Desulfovibrionaceae; genus Nitratidesulfovibrio. The sequence continues at coordinate 7,109 of JAWXUA010000129.1, read as the reverse complement.
AAAAGATGCGTACAAAAATACAAGGCAAAAAAGCGTCACCAATGGTGCTAACGCAAAGAACAACTCACCGCAAGTAGCTTTTGCATGGACAAGAATAATCACTTGGAAGGAATAGCATCAGAATAACGAATGGCTTCAAATTCATTGCGAAAAAAGGCAGGCCACAGTATAGGAAAAGAGACATACAATGGCGTATATAAAGGTAACACATGAAATAAAAGAGCGGTAAGCATGGAACGCGTGGAAGATGTACGGGCTTTTTTGGAAAATGCAGGCTGGTTTACAGACGTAGCCCCCAGTGCAGTAGAGTTTTTGGCGGCGGGTGAATATAATGAGAATTGGCGTGTGCGTGCCCATGGACGCGATGAAGTTGTGCGCATCAATCATGGTAGCCAGTTAGGGCTGAGCAATCAAATCAGCTATGAATACAGTGTATTACAAGCTGTGGCTTCATCGGGTGTTACGCCTTTGCCGCTGCGTCTGGAAGCCAGCCCATCCTCTTTGTCGGGTGGTGCTTTGCTCATGAGTTATATTGAAGGGCGGCACCTTGATTACAGTACGGACCTTGAGGGTGCCGCCAAGGCTTTTGCGGCTGTGCATAGTGTACAAGTCCCTGAAAGCACAGAGTATTATACTGCACCCAGCGAGCACAGTGGGCCTGTTTACGCCACAACGCTCTTGCGCCAAGACAATCCCGTTGCAGCCATTGCTGCTGAAAGTCTCGCCATGTTGACCAAGGACAAGGACCATCCACTCACGAAGGAGCGCGCACGTCTCTTATCTTATCATGCTGAAATTGTACGTCTTTCTGAGGACATGGCAGCTCTTTTTGCTGAGGAGGGCAACGTCATTGCCAACACAGAAGTGAACTCGAGTAATTTTCTAGTTCAGGACTCCACAGCCGGTCCCAAGGTGCATATTGTAGATTGGGAAAAGGCTGTTATCACACCACGTTATCAAGATTTAGGACATTTTCTTACGCCCACAACAACGCTCTGGAAGACCGACACCGTGCTCAACGAGACTGACCGCCAACGCTTTCTCATCGCCTACCGTGACGCCCTGCTCCAAGTAAGTCCCCGTCCCCAAGGTGTCCCCTCTCTCGACCAGCTCACCACCCTCACCAACGTGCTCATCCGCACTGTCCTTCTGCGCGGCCTCTCATGGTGTTTCATGGCGTGGAAGGAGTACGCCACAGGCAACCGCGCCATGGTACATGAGCACACGCGCGTCACCATTCAACGCTATATGGCTGATTTAGATTGGTTTTTGCGCTAGGTGTGGGGTTTGGGGAGGTTTGATTGACTGAGGGAAGAGAAAAGCACACCGCCACAGAAAGGCTTTACTTCAGGCACTTTTACTCATAGCATGGCAGCACACATTCGTTCTATATAGGAAGGTCATCATGGCAAGCGCAGATAAGACAAAGAATAAGAAAGCAAAAAATAAGCAAGTTCAAGAAGATACAGAATTTTCTCACATGACTGAAGATGGCACCGTAACCATGGTGGACGTGGGCAAAAAGAAGGATACCAAGCGCACCGCCATTGTGCGTTGTGTGGTCGAGGTCAACGAAACGACGCTGGACCTCTTGAAGCGCAAGGCCCTACCCAAGGGCGACGTGCTGACTACAGCCAAAATTGCAGGCATCATGGCCGCCAAGCAAACGGCAAATCTCATTCCCATGTGCCACCCTCTGGCCATCAATTACGCCGATGTGCGCTTTGAAGTGAAGGACATGCCACCATCCATCGAGCTTGAAGCCGAGGTGCGCATGTCTGGTAAAACTGGCGTGGAAATGGAAGCTCTCATTGCCGCACAAGTCGCCGCCGCTACCATTTATGACATGTGTAAGGCTGTACAAAAAGATATTATCATCCGTGATTGCCGTCTGGTGTACAAGGCTGGCGGTAAAAGCGGCACGTTTAGGGCTGAGTAGTATTTTTGGAGGGGCAAGAGGGAATGCTTAGCCTCTCGTATGGAGCCCTCTTCCCTCCCCCAAGTTACCTATCATCCACTAAACCTTACATAATTCCCCAGAAAACCCCACACCTTCCTTGAGCACTACGCGAATGTAGCCGCCATCGGCAAAGCTACCAGGATTGATGATGGTGGTGCGCCCGATGGTATCGGTACCAATGGCCTCGTGGATATGTCCACAGATGCAGAGGTCTGGCTGAACATCTTGGATAAAGTCGCGAACAGCGGTACTGCCCACGTGGACCCCAGCGGCAATGGCGTCGCATGTGGTATTCACTGGCGGCGTATGCGAAACGAGCAGGACATGCTTGACATTGAGCCGCTCAATATGGCTTTTGGCCACGTTGAGAAATTCTTCGTAGTCAGCTTCAAAAAATTCGCTTGGAGTGTTGAATGGAGTCTTGTTGGACCCACCAAGACCCACAATGACAGCGGTGTCCGAAACCTGCATGACCTTGCCATGCATATTCATGCCCATTTCTTCAAGAAAATCCGTGACTTCTGGAAGATCCATATTACCGATTTGAGCGAGAATTTGCTGTGGCACAGGATCATCGTCGGTGATATCGGCATGCATAAAAAGCCGTGCTGCTATGTGGTTGAGAATGGAACGGGTCTTGACCACGCCACCACAATTGGTCAAATCACCAGTAATAATAATGCCTTGTGCACCTTGAAGCGGTAAGGCATTAAGATGCTGTATGTCCTCATGAATATCGCCAAAGGCTATCCACATGCTTTCATTTGGCATGACTGTCTTTCCTTGCTATGTTTTTTTGCGTCGCTGTATATGCGTATAAAAAATATGCCTTCCTTGGTATAAGCCACATGGGACCCATGGGCAAGAGGGTACAGGGCAACTATATATAAGGATAGGGCAAGCATGAGCGCACCCAATACGATGCCAGACAAAAGCCTTCTGCACAAAAGCGAACTCCGTAAAAGCATACTCGCACAGCGCAAAGCCTTAGGGCCTGAGCGTTTGCAAGCCAATGCCAACGCTGTGACAAAACATGTTGTAGCCTTGGACCAATGGATAGATGCGCATATCATCCTGCTTTATATGCCAATCCGCCAAGAGCTCGACACAGCAGCTTTGCTTGCAGAAGCGTGGCGCATGGGCAAAGCGGTCTATATGCCGCGCTGTGATGCCACGGTGAAGGGCCACATGGTCATGGCTTTGGTCCGAGGTCCTGAGGATTTCATGGCTGGGGCCTATGGTATTTTGGAGCCGCGCTTGGAATGTCCCATTTTGGATTTAGGGGCTAAACACGCTGGGCAAGCTGGCCACGCTGATCACGCTGGCCAAGCTGGGCACGCAATGCTGATTTTTGTTCCTGCTGTAGCCTTTGATGTGACGGGCAATCGCCTTGGTTATGGCGGTGGCTATTATGACCGTTTTTTAGGGCACGAAGCCATGGCCAAGACCTGCCGCATAGGACTTGCCCACGGGATGCAAATGGTGGAAACGTTGCCAAGGGAGCCATGGGACTGCACCATGGACGCTGTGGTGACCGAAGGTGGTGTACTCTGGTTTTAGGGTATGTCTTCAAACTGCTTCTTTTGCTTTCTGGCGCCCGTTCGAGTAGGGCGGACTCATTTTTTACTACGGTTACGTATGTCTATATACAGCGTTGCTCTCGATGCCCGTAATGCTCCCCTGCTAGCGCAGTCTCGCTGACGGTCACGGCTTCGCCGCCTTCGGTGGGCCGCCCTTCGTAAAAAACTTCGTCCGCCTCGCCAAAAAAACAAAATAATCGAGTTTGAAAACACACCCTAGATACAAGGAAAAATCATGACACAAAATATTGATAGCACAGTAGAAAATCAAGAGGCTATAGTCCCATCCCTACGTCTCATTCCCTTCCATTTTCCCAACGTGCCTAACGTGTCCTGTGCCTTCCAGATGCGTGAAACAGCGAGCTTGGAACCGAATGCAAATCCTGCCACAGGACCTCATAACGATGCAACATTGCGTGCCTATCCCTTAAGCCATGGGAATATTTCGCTGGATATTGTGGGGGAACTTTCTGGACACGACCCGTCGCTCCGCCAGCAAGCTCTAGCCAATCGCCGCGCCATAGCCTCGAGCCTTGGCGTTGCCGACTGGTGCGAGATGCTTCAAGTGCACGGCAACATCATGCATTTCGAGCCAGAGGCCCAATGTCCTGACAGCCCCTCTACAGTGCAAGGCGATGGCTTTGCCACGGACCAAGCACACCGTGCACTCATGATCAAGACAGCTGACTGCCAACCTGTGCTCATTGCGCACCTAAGTGGTCAGCATATCGCAGCGTTCCACATTGGCTGGCGTGGCAACCGCATCCAATTCCTTGGCCATGGCATTGACGCCTTTTGCCGTCGATATAACCTTGACCCACGCGATCTCGTGGCTGTGCGCGGACCAAGTCTTGGGCCAGATGCCGCGCAATTCACCAATTTTGATGCCGAATGGGGCCCCGATTTTGCCCCATATTTTGACCAAGCCAAGCAAACCATGAACCTCTGGCAGCTCACCCACCATCAGCTTTGTGCCGCAGGTCTGCTGCCACACAATATATATAGCCTCGACCTGTGCACCCTGTCCTTGCCCAACGCCTTTTTCTCCTACAGACGGGAACGCCACACAGGCCGCCAAGCCAGTTTTATTTGGATACGCTCCTAAACCACAAGCCCCATTCTAAGCCCATTCTACATGTTGACAGCAAGGCCGCTCCCTTTTAGGATACCCCCAAAGCGTCGTTAGGATTTCCAAAACACTATATAATGCCACCTCCATGCCCATAGTATCAATGAGATTAAGGGAATTGGCGGCAACGGCATTTCATAACGCGCCTATTTCATTAATCATAAGAGGACTTCCCATGCGCGTTGATGCTGTGAAAGCTGTATTGGAACAACATGGCGTTTTAGATGGCTACCGTGAATTTACCACATCGTCAGCCACAGTGGAACTTGCAGCACAAGCCGCAGGTTGCGAGGCTGGACGCATTGCTAAGTCGTTGACATTCTTGACAGCATCTGGTCCCATCTTGGTGCTTGTCATGGGTACAGCACGCATTGAAAATCGTAAATTCAAGCTCGCCTTCCATGAAAAAGCCCGCTTCATCGCTGGCGACCAAGTGGAAGAAATCATTGGTCATCCTGTGGGCGGTGTCTGTCCATTTGCGCTCAAGGACAACGTCAAAGTCTATCTTGACGTCAGCCTCAAAGCCTTTGACCCTGTCTATCCTGCCGCTGGTGCGCCCAACAATGCCGTCTGCCTCTCGCTCGCAGATCTTGAACGCGTCACAGGTGCAGACCAACGGCACGATGCATGGGTAGACATCTGTAAAGTTCCTGAACTATAACAAGCACATATCCTTGCCCATAGCCTGCACGTATTCCACTCTCTCTGCAAGCTTCAGGCCCTGTTTTTTTTAACCCACAGCTTCCCTAAGGTGGCATGTGGCCTTTCTTCATGGTGCGCTATGCTCGAACTACGTAATGTGTCGTATACATACGGCTCGCATAAAGTACTGAAAAATTGCACTTTTCATCTTGAAAAGGGAGATTTTCTCGTGCTCTCCGGACCGTCTGGAGCAGGCAAGACAACCTTGCTACGCCTCCTGCATGGCGCACTTCCCTTGCAAAACGGTCAAGCACGGGTCGCTGGCTTTGACCTTGCACGCCTTGGTTCTGGAAGCATCCCAAAGCTGCGCCGCGAGGTCTCTGTGGTCTTCCAAGACTTCAGAATTCTACCAAAGCGCACCACCTTCGCCAATATCGCGCTGCCCCTTGCCGTACGCGGTACGAAAAACGATATCATCGCACACCGTGTGACCGCCGTAGCCAAAGCCCTTGGCCTTGACCAAAAACTCAACATGCTTGCCTGCGAGCTTTCAGGTGGCGAACAACAGCGCGTGGCTCTAGCCCGTGCCGTTGTCATCAATCCACAAGTGCTCCTCGCCGATGAACCCACAGGCAACCTTGACCCAGAGCTTTCACTTCATCTCATGGATATCCTTATGCAATTTAATGGATATGGCACCACCGTCATCTTAGCAAGTCACGATCCTGTGCTCATCAGGCGCAACCCAAAAGCACGTATCATCCGTCTTGACGAAGGTGCCATCAGCTATGCCAACTGGACCGGTGCCGAGCTTGGCACATCCGTCCACGACGGCATGTTGTGAGGCCCCACATGCGTACCTTTTTCCGTCTCCTCGGCCGCGGCATTGCCGACCTAGCCCTACATCCCTTCGCCAATTTCGTTGGCCTCGTAACCATGACCCTCGCCACCTTCCTTGGCGGTGTCTGCCTCTTGGCCCTCACCACCGTGGACAAAGAGCTCAGCACAGCGCGCAGCGAAACGGTCTGGCAACTCTTCTGGTCTGCCGATGCCGACATGACCGAAGTTCAAGCCCAGTGGGATGCCCTACGCCAGACACCGTGGCTCGTCCGTATGCAAACATGGACCCCACAACAAGCCTTTGATGGTCTTGCCGCACGTCTCGAGTCCGAAGGCAAAGCCAATGCCCTCGCTCAACTCGGCTCCCGTGACAAAAGCCCCCTCCCTGCCACAGCGCAACTCGTTTTCATGCCCCAAATTCCTGACACCAATTCATGGGCACAAGCAACTCTCGCCCAACTCGAGGCCCTCCCAACAGTCACACGCGTCACCTCAACGCCCCTCAAAGACGAACTTTCACGCGTTTGGCGCGGCATGAGCATCTTCATCATCTGGCCAGCCATAGCCTTCCTCTGCCTTGTCCTCGCCCTCATCGCTGCCAATACCGTGCGCACTATGTTCATGGAACAGCGCGACGAAATCGCCATCCTCCGACTTGTCGGCGCAACCAAAGCCTATATCCGTATACCCCTGCTCGTCAGTGGCGTCTTCATGGGGCTCCTCGCAGGCACCCTCGCCTCCGCCGCGCTCTACGTCCTCTTCCTGAATTTCGGGCACCTCATAGCTCTGCCGCCCGTCATCATGCAACTCCATTTCCCACCACTCGAACACGCCGCACTCCTCCTCGCTATGCCCGTTCTCATGGGCTTCTTCGGCGGCTGTCTCGCCGTCCGCGGTCGTTAGGTTGGTTGGTAATTGCTGGGGGGAGGAGGAAAACTTTTGAAAAAGTTTTCCTCCT
>JAWXUA010000128.1:0-8527 GCA_044433065.1 Pseudomonadota bacterium | reverse complement strand
GAAAACTTTTTTAAAAGTTTTCCCCTTCCCCCAGTAAATAAAATCCTACAATTTCCGCAACTGACCAAGGGCCCAGTCGCGAGCTTTCATGAGTTCGTAGCTGAGGGTACGCATGTCGATGTGGGTGTAGACGCCATCGTGATAGAGGACTTCGCCAGCCACCATGGTGAATTTGTTTTCGTGGCCAGAGGCGGCGTACACGAGGTGGGATACTTCGTTATAGAGCGGCATGAGATTGGGTGCGTTGAGGTCAATACCGATGATATCTGCTTGCTTACCGACTTCAAGGATACCGATGTCTGGGCAGTGGAGCGCACGTGCACCGTTGCGTGTAGCCATGTCAAAAACGGCTTGGGCTGGTGTGGCGGTGGGGTCCATGGCGGTGACTTTGTGGAGCAGGGCGCACGTCGACATTTCGGTGAACATATTGAGGCTGTTGTTGCTTGCGGCACCGTCGGTACCGAGGGCGACACAGACATTTTTGGCGAGCATGTCGGGGATGCGTGCGGCACCAGAGGCGAGCTTCATATTGCTCTTGGGATTGTGGGCTACGACAACGCCGCAGTCGGCGAGGAGGGAAATTTCGTCTTCATTAAGTGAAGCGCCTTCATTAGGTGAAGCGCCTTCATTAGGTGAAGTGTCTTCGCTGCCGACTAGGTCAACACAGTGAGCGAGCGTGGTGTTTGGGGTGAGCAAGCCTAAATCATGGGCATAAGGGATAGGTCGCTTGCCAAACATTTCAAGGCATTGCGCTGTTTCTGTGGCCGTTTCTGCAAGGTGCATGTGGATGGGCATGTTATGTTCTTTAGCGAACGAAGCACAGTGCGAGAGCAGGTCTGGGTTTGAGGTGTAGACAGCGTGCGGAGCCATGGCGATGCTGATGCGTGGATGATTTTGCCAGCGGTTGAGCTGCTCTTGTACAAGGGCAAACGCTTCGGCTTCATTGGCGTAGGCGGCTGAGGGGAAGGCGAAAATCCCTTCGCCAACAAGAGCACGCATGCCAGTTTTCGACACGGCATTGATGACAGCATCTTCAATGATGTACATGTCGGAAAAAGCTGTGGTGCCTGTGCGCATCATTTCAGCGCAACCAAGCATGGTGCCAAGTTCAACCAGCTCAGAAGAGAGACCTTGCTCTACGGGGAAAATATGTTTGGTGAGCCAGTCCATGAGCGGTAAATCGTCAGCAAGACCGCGTAAAAGCGTCATGGCTGCGTGGGTGTGCGCATTGACGAGACCAGCTGTCACGAGGCAATAACCGAGGTCCGAAGTCTTGAGCGCGGCCCAATGCGGCAAAATTTCCTTACGTTCGCCCATGGCTATGATGCGACCAGAATCAACAATAATGGCACCGTCGTGTATGATAGTTCGGGCATCATTTTGGGTGACAATATGGGACGCAAGGATGATATGATCGCATAGGGCTGGCATGGTGGCTCCGCATTATATATAGATGAAAAAGATATGGCACACGTATTTGCTTGGTTTTGACTACAAGAAATGTTGCACCTTGACAAGAGTATGCCATGTTGAGAATATTTTTACTACATTGGCGATGGCTATCTACATACATGACGTGCATATTAGATATAAAGGTTCAGCATATGGCAAAATTAGCGGTTTTACTCATCCATGGCTATGGCGGCACTCCGCTTGAAATGCAAGGTATTGCCCGTGTTCTTGAAGACAAAGGCATTGCAGCACATGCCGTATGCCTTACTGGCCACAATGGCACTGAGGATGACTTCACCTCAACGTTTTTTCCTGATTGGCGTCGAGCCGCAGAAGATGCTTATGATGCTTTGGCTGCTCAGCATGAAAATGTCATGGTTGTGGGTTTTTCCATGGGAGGCACGCTTGCTCTTCACCTTGGCACAGCACGCCGCCCTGTTGCTATCGTAACCCTTGCGGCCCCTGTCTATCTCTATAGCTTCCACCCCTTCGTGATGACTGACTGGCGTTTGCCGTTCATTGGTATTCTAAAACATTTTAAGCCCCAGTGGACGCTCCCTCCATGCCCTCCAGAAATCCTCGCCATTGCACCGTGGAAAGGGCACGCTCGTGTTGTCTTCTTGCCACAAGCACACAGTCTCGTACAAGGTATGGCTTCTGTTGGAAAACATTTACAGCACATTACAGCACCTATACTCCTTCTTCATGCGCGCAAGGATGGCACGGTTCCCTACCATAATGCACTCCACATCGCAGGAAAGGTATCTTCCTCTGACGTGAGGGTACGTATCTTTGATATCCAAGAAAATCGTGCTGGCCACCACATGATTGTTGTGCACCAAGAATGCTGTGATATGGTCGCCGCTTGCGTACGCGATTTTGCTGTGGAGTTTATGTAGATTTTTTTGTGGGGGAAAGGGAAAACTTTTATGAGCGGATGGGTGGAGCGTTTTTTTTGCGAAGTTCATGGCCGCATTAATTTTTAGCGTGTGTAATTCTTCTCAACGACATGCGGAGACATACGCGTTATACCTTGCGAAAATTTGTAACGACCAAAGCAAACTACGTGAGTTTTCGCACCCCATGCGCCGCGATTGTTCTTAAAAAGCTCAATTTTTATCGCAAATAAAAGTCTTTGAAGGGGATGGGGGTCTGGGAGAAGGGGACACTTTCTTCAGAAAGTCTCCCCTTCACCTAGTTAAAATATCATAATTTAACAAAATTATACTGAAAACCCTTGGCAATTTGCTATTTGGCCCTATGTTTATGCCATGAAAGGCATTGCCAGACGGCCTTTGAGCGGTTAAGAATACCGAGGCTTATGGGATTTTCGCTTAGATTGGTAAGCGTATTTTTTTGTATGTGTCGTTAGAATAGTTGTTGAGCACTTTTCTTGTATTGTAGAGAAGGGCTTTGCTTTCTAGCGTTATCAACAATGATTAGCATATAACTTATTTTTAGGAGGCTTCAATGCTCTGGACTTCTACTGCTTTTGCTATGGGTTCTGCTCCACAAGCTGGTGCTGACGCAGGTGCTATGGGCATGCTCGCACAGTTTGCTCCACTTGTTATCATGTTCGCTATTTTCTACTTCTTGCTTATCCGTCCACAACAAAAGCGTGCCAAGGAACACAAGGCAATGCTTGACGGTTTGAAGAAGGGTGACCAAATCGTAACGACTGGTGGTCTTATTGGTCGCATCATTGAAGTTGAAGGCGACATTTTGACCATCGACCTTGGCGAAACCAAGGTTAAAGTTGGTCGCGGCTACGTGACTGGCATGGCTAACTAAGCATTGGTATTTTGAGGCAAGTGTGCTTGGCATACTTGCCTTTTTTGAGTATTGTATACTGTTTTGCATGACGGCATGCGGTGGTGCGCTATCGTGTTTTTGGTGTCCCTTGGCATTATGCAATGCCTTGGCCGTCAATATATTGCACGGTGGCGTGTTTTTCGTTGTATGCACGGTCTTTATGGTCGTTTTATTTTGCTGGACCATGCAAGGCATCACCCCAAAACGGGGTAGGTTTCCAATTTTTGGAAACATGATGGTGTGAACGTTTTTTTAGGAGTGGCAATGAAAGAGGGTCTCCGCCTACGATTGGCCCTAGCAGTTCTGGTTCTTTTGTTGGGCATAGCCTATGTTTTGCCAAGCATTCCAGCTGTTAAGGACTCTGCTTTGGCAAAAATTTTGCCTGATAATCGCATCAACCTTGGTCTTGACCTTATGGGTGGTATCAACCTAACCCTTGGCGTTGAAGTGGACAAGGCTGTGGAAAGCTCTATGTCGCAGATGGGTCAAGATATTCGTGATACCGCACGCGACGAAGGTATTTTTGTTTTGCGTCCAACACTGTTGGCTGGCAACAAATTGGAATTTATTCTTGCTAAAGCTGAGCAACGCGCTGAGCTTGACGCGCTCTTAGCCAAGAGTTTTCCGCATCTTGATATGGCTGAGCCCATCGAGGCGGACAACGGTCAGTTGCGCTATACAGGTATTTTGAGCGATGCACAGCGTCTTGTCATTGAAGACATGGCCCTTGAGCAAGCAGTGAAGACCATCCGCAATCGTATTGACGAATTTGGTGTCACTGAGCCAGATATCCGTAAGCAAGAGGGCTACCGCATTCAGGTTCAGCTCCCAGGCCTTGCGGACTCTAACCGTGCTATCCAAATCATTGGTAAGACCGCACACCTTGAGTTCCGCACCGTTCGTGACGACGTGGATCCAGCTAAGGTTGCCAAGGGTATTTTGCCTTCAGGTACCGAAATTAAGTACATGATGGCCAAAGATGGCAGTGCTTCTACTACAGCTCTTGTGCTTGAGAAAGAAGTCTTGCTCACCGGTGAAAATGTTGCCGATGCACGTCCAGGTTTTGACCAGTTTAACCAAGCCTATGTTATGCTGACCTTTAATACTCGAGGCTCAGCGATTTTCTCCCGCGTGACAGGGGAAAATGTCAAAAAGCGCATGGCTATTGTGCTTGATGACAAGGTCTATTCCGCACCAACCATTCAGGAAAAAATTTCTGGTGGCCGCGCAAGCATTACGGGTAACTTCACTACTGAAGAAGCTCAAGACCTTGCACTTATTTTGCGTGCAGGTTCCTTGCCAGCTCCTGTGACCATTCTTGAAGAGCGTACCGTTGGCCCATCCCTTGGTCAAGAATCCATTGATAGCGGTGTGCTTGCAGCTACCGTTGGTGGTGCTGCCGTTGTTGCCTTTATGATTTTGTATTATGGCCTGAGCGGCGTCATTGCTGTGGGCATGCTCAGCTTTACTATTTTGCTTATTTTGGCTGGCCTTGCAGCTTTTGGTGCGACCTTAACGCTCCCTGGTCTTGCTGGTATTGCTTTAACCATCGGTATGGCTGTTGACGCCAACGTTTTGATTTATGAGCGTATCCGCGAAGAAACACGACGAGGATTGACGACCATTGCCGCTGTGCGTGCAGGTTTTGAACGTGCCGCTCTTGCCATTACGGACTCCAATATCACGACCTTGATTGCAGCTGCCATTTTGTATCAATTTGGCACTGGTCCTGTGCGTGGTTTTGCGGTTACTTTGGCCCTTGGTATTGTGGCCTCCATGTTCACGGCGATTTTTGTATCCCGTGCCATCTTTGAGCTTTGGATGCGGAACTCCTCTACCAAGAAGATTAGCGTCTAAAAATCTTATTAGTGAGAGGCTCAGTTATTACTGAGTTTTTGGCCAGCAATATGGCCGAGAATTGGAGAGTATATGGGATTTACCTTTATTAAGCACGATACCAAAATCGATTTTGTTGGCATGCGCCGCATTGCGTACGCATTTTCGGCCCTTGCCATCGTTATCGGTCTTGTGTCCATTTTGATGCATGGCGGCTTGAAATATGGCATTGACTTTGCCGGTGGTGCAGTCATGCAAGTGCATTTTGACAAGCCTGTAGCCGACGAGACACTCAAGAAGAGTCTTGCAGATGCCAACCTTGAAGGTCTTTCTATTCAACGTTATGGCGACGGCGATCAAGAATATCTTATCCGTGTGACTGTGGATAATATCACCCCAGATATTATCCGCGATGGTGTTAATACTGCCCTTGCTAAAAATCTTCCAGACGCTGCGTATACTGTTGAGCGTATGGAGATGGTTGGTCCGAAAGTTGGTGCGGATTTGCGTAGTAATGCCATTGAGGCATTGTATTATGCTGTTCTTTTGATTGCCATCTACATTTCTGGTCGATTTGAACAGCGTTGGATGTCGGCAGGTATTATGGCTGTTGCGCTTTGGGGTGCGAGCTATGGTTTAACCATGCTCGGCTTACCGCAGGAGTGGATTGTTTTAGCCGCTATGGTGGTGACGATTTTCCTATGTTGGAAGCTCAAGCTCCATTTTGCCTTAGGCGCGATTATTGCGCTTTTGCACGACGTTATTATTTCGGTCGGTCTCTTGTCTATTTTAGGCAAGGAATTTGACCTCAACATCATTGCCGCGTTGCTTACGGTTATCGGTTATTCCCTCAATGACACTATCATTGTTTATGACCGTATTCGTGAGAATTTGCGTGCTCATGATGAGCTTTCTTTTGCTGAAGTTATCAATATCAGTATTAACCAGACTTTGAGCCGTACTATTCTTACCGGTGGTACGACTTTGCTCGTTATTGTGAGCCTATTCTTCCTTGGTGGTGGTGTTATTCATGACTTTGCGCTGACTATGTTTAGTGGCGTTTTTGTGGGTACATTGTCCTCTATCTTCGTTGCAAGTCCAGTTCTGCTCGCTTTTGGTAAGCCTGAGAATTACTTGGTTAAGGAAGAGGAAGAGTATGAAAAGCCTGGTGAGCATGGTATGGTTTAATTGTGAAGTGGTGAATAGTGAATAGTGAAATAGTGAAGTAGAAAGCTGTTAGTTTGTTTTGTGATGGTTTTGCCGATATCGAGCAAAATTCATCTTTTCCGCGCTAGCGGCGTTAAAAAGGGGTTTTTGAGAGCACGTACTTGAGTACGCTTACTCTCAAAAACCCCTTTTTGCCTTGCTAGCACGAAAAAGATGAATTTTGCTCGATTTGAGCAGAATACACCTAGTCCTTCATTCTCAGCCTAAACTTCATACAAGGTTTGTACCTTAAAATGGGTTCTTAGGGCCTAAGTCCTACGCGGGTGCAGGGCGTTGTTGGGGTTCTAAGGGCAACGCCACTAGCCTAGGCTAAACGTATCTAACCTTCCCCGCCGCCCTTAATCCTTTCTATAATGACATCCCTTGCTGACCTTATTGCGCAAAGCTGCCTGCGTGATACTGTACGCGGTGTGGCAGCCATGAAAGAGGTCGATACGTTCTTTTGATAAAGGGGTACCGCGGTAGAAGTCGTGCAGATGTCGTACCAGATCTCGAAGGTCATCGAAGGCGCGGCGCAGACGTGCTGAGGTACGCGTGATGCCGACGTAGTTCCACATGGTGTGGCGGATGGTGGCCCAGTCTTGCGCCACGAGGGCTGGGTCATCGTTACGCGCATCACCGAGGGGATTCCAATCTGGGATGGAGGCATGCAGACGCTTTTGGGTCGCGGTGAGGGCTGCATGGGGCTTGGTGCGTTGGGCGATATCGAGGCCAGCCATACGTCCCCAGACAAGGGCTTCGAGGAGGGAGGTGCTGGCGAGACGGTTGGCACCATGAACGCCGGTGCAGGCGCATTCACCCACAGCATAGAGCTTGTCGATGGTAGTGCGTCCACGTTGGTCGGTGAGAATACCACCGCAGAAATAGTGCGCCGCTGGGACCACGGGAATGGGGTCTTTGGCCATGTCGATACCCATGGCGCGACATTGGGCAGAGATGGTGGGGAATCGGGCATGCACGTCTTTATTGATGCGTGATGCGTCGAGGTGGACGCAGTGCTCGCCGGTTTTGAGCATTTCTTCGACAATGGAGCGAGCCACGATGTCACGGGGTGCAAGGTCGCCACGTGCATCATAGTTGTGCATGAAGGCGTTGCCTTGTTGGTTGACGAGACGCGCACCTTCACCGCGCACAGCTTCGGATACAAGGAAGCGGTGATGGCTGATGTGGTAGAGGGATGTTGGATGGAATTGCACATATTCCATATTTTCAAGCCGCGCCCCAGCCCGTTGTGCCATGGTGATGCCAGAGCCAACGGCGGCGGAATTATTGGTAGAATGCAGGTACACTTGCCCAATGCCGCCAGTAGCAAGGACTGTGTGGTCAGCGAGAATGGTTTCTACACGGCGAAGATTTTCGTTGAAGACGTAGGCACCTGCGCACTGGTTAGTGAGCTGATAGCGTAATTCGCTGTGGTGTGCGTGGTGATGGATGGTGAGCAGGTCAACAGCAGTGCGGCCCGTCAGCACAGTGATATTGGGGGAGGCTTCAATGGCATCAATGAAGGATTTCATGATGGTTTTGCCGGTGTGGTCCGCACAGTAGAGAATGCGGTGTGCGGCATGACCACCTTCCATGGTGAGGTGCCAATCGCCAAGGGCTTTGTCTTGGGGCAGATTGTCACCATGGGCAAAGGGAACCTTCAAGCGGTCAAGAAGCATTTCTTCAATGACTTTAGGACCTTGGTTGGCTATATGCTGTACAGCCTTACGGTAGTTATGGTGGTGACCAGCGACAAGGATGTCGTTAATCAGACTTTTAGGGTCGCCTTCAGGCGCTTTATACACAATCCCACCTTGTGCAAGGGGAGAGTTGCCGCTCTTAAGTTGCGGTCCCGAAGTTATCAGCGTGACTTCATAACCCTTATCAGCAAGGGTCAGTGCGGCAGAGCAACCAGCAAGGCCGCTACCAATGACAAGAACAGGCGTGTATAGGCGAAAGTTACTCATGATTTTCTCACTGGTTTTTTATTTAGCGAGCTGGGGGGGGAAGAAAAATTGTTTAGTTTTGCAAGGGGTTGACTGTGAGATTTTTATACAACGCATACACTTCATGCGGAGCCATACGTAGTTTGTTTAAAGCAAAAATGGAACGACCACGCTGAACTTCATTCTTATCCACTCCGTTGATGTGGCCGTGAACAAGCATACGAAGTTAAAACTATCATCCACAAATAAAAAGTTTAGAAGGGGATGGGGTC
>JAWXUA010000127.1:0-8689 GCA_044433065.1 Pseudomonadota bacterium | reverse complement strand
CAAAACCTCAAAAAAACAAAATTAAGGTGGCTCACTTTTTCGTGAGCGTTAGTGGCTCAAAAATTCATGAGCGTGTGGCTCACTTTTTCGTGGACAATCAGATATTAAAGCTCTAAAATAGATATATAGTTACACCATACTTTCGCTTCATACTAATATATACCACTGTGAGGCATTATGCGTATTCCCCAAAAAACAACTCGCAAAGAAAGACAAGCTTTACCCTTGGAAAAATGTCTTGCAAAAACATGGCATTCATGTCGACCCAAGGTCTCTGGCTGTTCAGAACCACCTCAAAGTCTCGCAGGACGGTCCGTTGAAGAGCATTGCCTTATTGCCCACGCTGTAGCACTGCGACTTTTGGAATGTATGCCGCATGCCCAGCGTATACTTTTCCCAGCATATGCAGCCCGCATTCCCCTTGTGCATGATATTGGCAAAGTCTGCCCCACCTTTTTGGAAAAAATCTATCGGGCAATAGGGCACGCCAAGCATAGTTTTGAAGAATTGCAAGGTGTTGATCCTAGCACTGAAAAAATATGGGGTGGGCACTCAGCTGTTAGCTATGCTAGCTTGAAGGATTGCACGAAGTCTAGACCGTATGTGGCTGAAATTGCAGGCGCGCATCATGGGAAAGCGACAGCCAGTAATCTCCCCGACTATGTCGGATATGGCGGTCCAACGTGGCATGTGCAACGCCTAGAGCTTATTCGACGTTTGCTTCAAAAGATATCAGGACAAGAACCAGATTTTGATGGTCCAGAAAGCCCATGGCCTTTAGTAGAAAATTATGAACAAGCCTTATTACTGAAGGGCTTTACCTCTGTATCTGACTGGATTGCTTCAGGTTCGCTCTTTGATAATCCCAACATACCGTGGCAAGGGCTTGTAGATGAAGCTGTAGAAAGAGCAGGTTTCCAAACGTTACGAATCAAAAAAGGTCTGCGTTTTCAAGATGTTTTTTCCTTTAGTCCACGGCCAAGTCAAACGGCATTCTATGAAAATATACAGCAGGCAGGCGTCTATATATTAGAGGCTCCCATGGGCATGGGCAAAACCGAGGCCGCACTATATGCCGCATATTGCATGATGGAAAAGGGCCTGAGTAGTGGGCTATATTTTGCCCTTCCTACGCAACTTACATCCAATAAAATCTATGAACGTCTTAATAGCTTTCTTGGTCAAATACTTGATAATCAAGAGCAAAAAGCTGTGCTTGTACATGGCAAGGCGTGGTTGACGCGCTTTGCTGAGCGTATGGAGATGGGGGCAGATGCTGCTGTTAACGGTTCATGGTTCCATGGTAGCAAGCGGGGAATCCTTGCGCCTTTTGCCGTTGGTACTATTGACCAAGCACTTATGGCCGCCATGCACGTAAAATATGGTGCTGTCCGTGTCTATGGCCTTGCAGGGAAAACGGTTATTTTAGACGAAGTACATAGCTATGATACCTATACAGGCACCATTCTTGATGAACTTGTGGCACTTCTACGTCACTACGGCTGCACAGTCATTATTCTTAGCGCCACACTCACAGCTGAACGCCGCTCCGCGCTCACGGGATATTGTTCTGAAGAGCAAGCTTATCCGCTCATAAGCGCAAGTCATGCCCATGGCCAATGCCGAGAAATACAAAGTCCTCCTTTATCAAGTAACACCGTAGCCTTGCAACATCCAACTGAGGCGCAAGCTTTAGAAGAAGCCATCGTGCGCGCTGAAGATGGCCAGCAAGTTTTATGGATTGAAAACACAGTCAAAAAAGCACAAGAAATGTATGCCTTGTTTGCTTCACGATGCGCTGATTTGGGCATCAAGACGGGGCTTTTGCACTCTCGCTTTACCGTACACGATAGAGACCACAACGAAGGCTATTGGACGGCGCTCTATGGCAAAAACGCACAGCAACGTTCTGCCATGGGGCGTATTCTTGTTGGCACGCAAGTTGTAGAGCAATCCCTTGATATTGATGCAGATTTTCTTGTTACCCGCTTTTGTCCCACCGATATGCTCTTGCAACGCTTAGGCCGTTTATGGCGGCATAAAGATACTGTACGCCCCAAGTCCGCGCGGCGTGAAACTTATCTATTACATCCAACTATAGACGAAGTACACGCTAGCCTCAGTGCCTCCCATATCAATACGGCCAAAGCTCTTTGGAAAGAAAGTGGCTTTGTATATTTTCCCTATGTATTATTCCGTAGTCTGGAACGATGGGGAGCTATGACCGAGGTGCGTCTTCCAGATGACATTCGCACGCTTTTGGAAGCAACCTATGCCCAAGTTGTAGATGAAACGCCTCTCATGTGCGCTTTGTATAAAGAGCTTGAAAATGCACGCCGTGATTTACGGAGTCTTGCTTTATCTACCTTGTCGACAGGTGATGCTGTTTTGTCAGAAGAAAGGGCAAGTACGCGCGTTAATCAAACAGTGGACGTGGATGTCTTGCTCTTGCGCTCTCTCAGTAGAGCAGAACGTCGCCTTGTCCTTGCCAATGGAAAAGTCATACAACTACCCTCTTCTGATGCGCCATGGCAGGAAAAGCAACGCATTAGTGCAGAGCTTATGCTGAATATTGTACGCGTAGCAGAACACAACGCACCTCAGGCTTGTTCATATAAAGATGTCGAGATATTTTCACCGTATTTGTATTGTAAACCCAATGCGGACGGAAAGGTCTTTTTACGTATTGCATGCATTACGCCAACTGATACCCTGTGCGATAGCTATAGTAATCCTCATGAAAAGGTGCTATGCTATAGAGAAGATTATGGCTATAAAACTTCATAGCCTGTTTTTATGGAGGCATAATGAATAGATTTAACATCATTGATGAACCGTGGATACCTGTTGCCGATGCAGGCCTTGTAAGCGTACGCGCTATTTTTAGTCAAAAAGACTTGCGCGTACTTGGCGGGACTCCATTGCAAAAAATTGCACTATTCAAGCTCCTTATAGCCATTGCCCAAGCGGCCTCTACTCCACAAGATGATGCAGAGTGGGATGAAATAGGGCCACAAGGCATGGCTGAGCGCGTGCTTACGTATCTGGAAAAGTGGCACGACGCATTTTACTTATATGGCGACAAGCCCTTTTTGCAAATGCCAGCAGTGGAAAAGGCCGAGCTGAAGAGTTATCAATTTCTTAAGCCAGAAACAACGAGTAATAATGCAACTGTCCTTACGCAATGGCAGGTTGTTTACCCTATGAGTGACGCAGAGCGTGCTTTATATCTTATTCAAAATATGAGCCTTTGCTTTGGGTCTAGAAATGTGGATGAAAAAGCAGTGTTGTCGAAAGGAGTAAAGAAAACAGTAATAGCAAAGCCAGGCCCTGCTCTCGGTAAAAATGGTTTTTTACATAGCTTTCTTATGGGGAGCAATCTTCGTGAAACGGTGTGGCTTAATATACACACTCAAGAGGATATTAGGCGTAATAGGTTGTTTGAAAATGGATTAGGCACTGCACCATGGGAAAAAATGCCCTACGGGGAAGATTGTGAAATAGCACAATCTTTAAAAACAAGCCTTATGGGACGACTTGTACCTCTAGCACGTTTTTATTTGTTTATGGATACGGAAATGCATTTTGTTGAAGGAATACAGCATCCAGATATTCAAAGCAAGTATGCAGACCCTTCTGTAGCAGTTGTATCCTCTGACAAAACAACAAATGGTTTAGATTGTGTCCCAGAAAAAAAACCATGGCGCTCTCTCACTGCATTATTAAGTTTTCTAAATCGTGAAAGTGCAAATATATCAGTTGAATGTTTACAGCTCAAAATTGCTATGCGATTGCTTAGATATGCAAAAATTGAATCTTTTGCTGTTTGGTCTGGAGGTGCTTCTGTTAAGGTGAATAGTGGAAATCAATATATTTCGGGTATGTACGGTATGGTGGAGTCTGAGGCTCATTTAACTCTTCATTGCATTAATAAAGAAGAGTGGTTTCCAAGATTACACAAAAGGATGCTTGAACTTGAAGAAATTAGCAGTGAGCTATCTTCTTCCACTAAAAATTACTATGACGAACTTAAGTTTGAAAATAAAAGTGGTTATGTTAAGAAGGTACAATCTTTATATTGGCAAAGTGCAGAATTTTATTTCAATGAATTACTTGAAGCCTGTCTAGAAGACGAGGATATAGGGCGACTTGTCGTCATGAAGAAGATAATAGATGCTGCTACAGAAGCGTACTCGATTGTATGTCCTCAAGATACAGCACGTCAGATGCAGGTATGGGCAAAACATACACCACGCCTTGGTAGGTGTGTAAAGTCTGAATAATTCTTATGTCTATCTGTTACGATTTTAATAAATATTAACAAAAGGATTTTGTGTGGAACAAAAACAATTAACTAAGCAAGAGCGTTTTGTGGCCTATGTCATCAAGCAATGTTCTGAGGACAGTGGTTTTGCAGCATGTCTTCGACGAGCAGATAATCCAAATGAAGAGGATTATAGTTATCGCATTATGATATCTTTTGGTATTGATATTAATAATGATCTTGAGCGATTACCCTACGCACTTATTGGCGCGGCACTAGCTCGTTCTCAAGAAGAGCACGACGGCACTGCAAACTTGGGCAAAGCTCTGCGTCATTGCTTTGCAGATGAGGAGCAAGGCCAAATCCGTCTGCGTCGTTTATTGGCATGCCAATCCATTGAGGAGTTGTGTCGGGTTCTAAGACCTATTTTGACGCTTATTGCTTCAAAATCAACAGAAAAACTTTGCTATGCAAGACTACTGCAAGAGTTACTGTTTTTTTATTGTAATCCAAAGCAAAGGGCACGAAATTGGTCTAAAGAGTATTATCGCTGTGCCTCATCAGAAAAGTCGGAATGGTTTGAAACGTCATCTAGCGTGCAGGTGTAACCATGGCCTATCTTAGTCAATATACTCTTAGCCTCGTGGATGCACGGGCTATGAGAATGATAGACACCTACTCTTTGCATAGGGTTGTCTACGATCTGTTTCCTCTACAACGCGAGGATAGGCAACAACATAGTGGTATTCTGTTTGTGGACAAAGGTGGTGATGCACGGCCACGCTGTATTCTCATCTTGTCCGATAGATCCCCCTTAGAACCACAGTACGGCAAAATTAAAACAGCGCCCATGCCAGAGTTTTATTTGGACGCAAAAAGCTATCGCTTTGAAATTGTAATCAATCCTGTTTGTCGTGAAAATAGTACGGGAAAACTTCTTGCCATTCGCGGACGAGAAGCCATTGCAGAATGGTTTTGTGCCAAAGCACCAAACTGGGGGTTTAGTGTTCGTGAAGACAGTCTGCTTATTGTAGATACGAAGGTTGACCGCTTTGTGAAGGGGGGCCACCAAGTCACGTTGAACAAGGCACATATAACAGGTTTTTTGGATGTTCTTGATTCGACACTTTTTGTAAGCTCAGTTCTGCAAGGTATTGGTCGTGCAAAGAGTTTTGGCTGTGGTCTTCTGCAAATTGTACCAGCACTCTAAATATAAGGAAAATACTATGAGCAATCCTTTCGCTAAAACAATCATTGAATTTCATATCCTCCAATCTTTCCCTGTAACGTGTCTTAACCGTGATGATATTGGTGCGCCCAAACGCGCCATTGTTGGAGGTGTAGAGCGTGCTCGTGTTAGCTCTCAATGTTGGAAGCGTCAAGTGCGTCTTGCTCTGCATGACTTGGGTATAAAATTAGGTATGCGAACACGCAAAATTACTGAACTTATTTTTGAGGCATGTAAAAAACATGGAGCCTCCCCAGAAAAAGCAGAAGCATGTGCTAACACTTTATCTTACCTCTATAATAAAAAAACAAAAAATAAAAAAAAGAGTGGTAGTAGTGAGGAACAGAAAAAAATTGTCCATTTTATAACCTCGTCAGAAGTTGAATCTCTTGCACAGTATGCCCAAGAAAAAGATTTTGTATTACCTGATGAAATTAAAAAGGATGAGGCGGCTACTATTAATAAAAAAATAAAAAAATTTAATGGAGTAGCACAATATCTTGATCTTATACTTTTTGGTCGTATGGTTGCTCAAACTCCAGAGTTTAACATACAAGCTGCTTCATCTTTTTCCCATGCGATTTCAACCCATAAGGTAAGCAATGAACTAGATTTTTTTACAGCTGTTGAGGAATTAGAAAGTTGTGGGTCAGCGCATATGGGACATCACGAGTATAATTCCGCAACCTATTATCGCTATATTAACCTTAATCTTGGTGAACTTTGGGAAGCCCTTGGTGAAGATATGCCCGTTGCCGTTGAGGCTTTTGTCAAAGCATTGTATATCGCTGTCCCAAGCGCACGCCAAACAACACAATCTGGTGCATGCCCATGGGAATATGCACGTATTTTGGTACGCCGTGGTCAAGGCATGCAAGCATCCTTTGATAAAGCGGTCCGCGCTAAAGATGGCTACCTTGAACCAAGCAAAGTGGCCTTGAATGATTTTATCAATCGTCAAGAGCAATTATCTGGTTCCCTTTATGGTAAGCAGGCCGACTTTACCTTTGGCGATGATATGACCTTTAGCATTGACGCTTTGTGCGAAGCTCTTTGTGACATCATTGCCCAAGGTGGTCAGGCATGAGCATCATTCTGCTCTGGCTAGAAGCCCCAATGCAATCTTGGGGAGCAGATTCACGCTTTGATAGCCGTGATACACTTCCTTTTCCAACTCGTTCGGGTGTCCTAGGCATGTTTTGTGCGGCATCGGGTAGAGGTGGTGAACAAGGAGATTGGCTAGCCCACATGGCTGGCCATTCACAAACAGTTGAGGCCTATGGCCGCAAAAATAAAAAAGGACAAGGCATTCGCGAGCCTTTACTCTGTGATTTTCATGTGGTTGGTAGCGGATACGATGATACTAATCCTTGGCAAGACATGCTTATTCCTAAGCTACGTAATACTAAGAATCGTAAGAGTGATGGTGGCGGTACGAAATTGACATACCGTTATTATATCCAAGACATGGCCTTTGCATGTGCTCTTGAAGTTCCAGCGGATGAAGCAGAAGAGCTTGCTGAGGCACTTTGTACGCCAGTATGGCCTATATCTTTGGGTCGTAAAAGTTGCATACCAACGGATACTGTATACCGCGGTACTTTTGCGACCTTAGAGGATGCTTTGGCCGAGGGGCGGCGTATTGCTGAAAGTAAGGATCGCGCCCCAACGTTCCATGTTCTCGAAGGTGCGCATGCTGGACTTGGTGACATCATTATGACACTCAATGATGTGCCGGTCTGTTTTGGTACACGCAAGCAATACCGAGATAGGCAAGTCACATTTGTATATGGTGAATACGGTTTAGACACATAGACAATAGAGAAGGCTCATCGTTACGTTTTTGTGATGATGGGCCTTTTACGTACTGCTCTTTTACAATAGTATAGGGGTCTTGAGATTTTATATCATTACAAAGGAGTTCGTATGGAAGACAAAAAAAGTTCTGAGTCCAAAGGAATGAAGGATGCAGCATCACGCCTTTTTATCCGTATAACCCGTGATACCTTACCTCGTGTTTCTGATCGTTACCCTTTTATATATCTTGAGCGTGGACGTTTGGAAATTGATGATAGCAGTATTAAATGGATTGATGCAGGAGGTGCTTGTATTCGTCTCCCTGTGGCGACGTTAAACTGCCTTTTACTTGGCCCTGGTACGTCGGTCACACATGAGGCTGTTAAAGTTGCCAGTGCGGCCAATTGTCATATTTGTTGGGTTGGTGAGGATAGTTTACTGTTTTATGCAGCGGGCGTCTGCCCTACTTCGCATACGCGTAACCTACAACGTCAGGCACGGCTTGCTAGTGATCCTGACCTTGCCGTAAAGGTTGCAAGAGCCATGTTTCGTCAACGTTTTCCTAATGAAGATGTGAGTGAAAAAACGTTGCAAGAGCTTATGGGTATGGAAGGATATCGCGTGCGTAATCTTTATGTAGCCAAAGCTGAAGAATATGGTGTGGGCTGGAAAGGACGCTCCTATGTACCAAACAAATTTGAATTGAGCGACATAACAAATCAGGTTATAACCTCCACAAACGCAGCCTTGTACGGCATTATTTGTTCTGTAGTGCATAGCCTTGGCTATTCACCACATTTAGGTTTTGTTCACTCTGGAAGTCCTTTGCCTTTTGTGTATGATTTGGCTGATTTATATAAAGCAGAATTTTGTGTGGACCTTGCTTTTTCTATTACACAAAAGCTTGCAGGGCGGTATAATAAATATACTGTGTCTGAGGCTTTTCGCGAACGCGTTATTTCTCGTGATTTGCTGAGCATGATAGTGCGTGATGTGGAGAAATTGCTAGGAGAAAAGAATGCTCGTCGTTATAGCAAATGACTTACCCCCAGCAGTTCGAGGCCGCATGAAGCTATGGTTCATTGAACCTCGCCCTAATATTTTTGTGTCTGGCATCAAGGATAATGTTGCTCAAAAAGTTGTGGACTATTTGCTTGAGCATTGCCCATCGGCAAGTGGTTTACTTATTTTTCGGCGTTGCTCCAATGCTCCTGGTTACCAGATTTATACACAAGGAAATACTCGTAGATCTGTTGTGAATATATCTGGTTTACAGCTGGTTGAAGAGAAAGATTTTTACCCAAAAATTTGACAGTTAGAAAAAAGTGTAATAATTTCACGCTGTCTTCCCCACGCCCGTGGGGGTGTTTCCACCTGGGCATCTTCACGCCAAAGCAAGA
>JAWXUA010000126.1:0-8755 GCA_044433065.1 Pseudomonadota bacterium | reverse complement strand
GAAGGAGGAAACTTTTGGAAAAGTTTCCTCCTTCCCCCCAGACCCCCCATC
The DNA here is from genome assembly GCA_044433065.1 of Pseudomonadota bacterium. GTDB lineage: Bacteria > Desulfobacterota > Desulfovibrionia > Desulfovibrionales > Desulfovibrionaceae > Nitratidesulfovibrio. Next base: position 8,704 of record JAWXUA010000126.1, on the reverse strand, counting down.
CTCTTTCAAAACTTTTTATTTGTGGATGATGTGAGGTGCGTTGAGTTACGTTCTCAGCCACATGGGGAACGTGGAGAGGATTATGGAAATGTAGTGGCGCAGTATGCGGCCTCGATTGGAGAGGGGGAGGACTTTTTTCTTTGAAGTTAATTAGTCTTCCATTGGGAGCCATACGGTTTGTGTTCAATGAAAATATGTTGCGGCCAAAAGAATTTTTTGAATAATCCTTTCCCCATGCGCCGCGATTACCCAAACGAAGAAAGGGTAGCCATCGCAATTACCAAGTTTGGAAGGAGGGGGGCTGGGGGAGGAAGGAAGCTTTTTTAGCGTTGCTTTCTGTATCCGTAAGACTCGCTTCGCTCGCCTAACGGCTATGGCCCTCGGCCATCCTTCGGGCAGGAAAAGTTTCCTTCCGCCCCCAGTTTAAAACAATTTACTTAACTAAGTAGGCAGCAATCATAGCATCATATTCCGAGGTCGCCGCGAAGGTGCGAGCGGCCATTTGGCGACGGAATTCGAAGCTGATGGTCATGTTGTTCGCTTTCATTTCTTCCATGGCCTCAGCGTAGTAGGCGGTGGAGGAGAGAACAAGGATAGAGTGGAAATTTTTGGCAGAAGCACGCAACATGCAAGGGCCACCGATGTCGATTTGCTCAACTGCGCCGCGCAAATCAAGGTTTTGTGCCACAGCACCAGCGAAATTGTAGAGGTTAACGCAAATCATGTCGAAAGCTTTGATGGAGAGTTTTTCGAGGGTTGCCATGTGCTCTGGATCGTCTTTGTCAGCCAAGATGCCACCGTGGATGTGTGGGTGCAAAGTCTTGACGCGGCCACCAAGAATTTCAGGGAAGCCGGTGACGTCGCTTACTGGCGTGACAGGCAAACCAGCTGCTGCAAGGGCCTTGAAGGTGCCGCCAGTGGATACGAGTTCGACGCCGTTTTCAACCAAAAAGGTGGCAAATTCAACAAGGCCGCTCTTGTCGGTAACGCTTAAAAGGGCGCGCTTGATAGGCAATTGTTCCATGGGAAACTCCTTATATTTGGTAAAATTGGTTTTTAGGCCTATGATAATGGCATAAAAGCAAACAAAAAAAGCACATAAGTATGTCAAAATATGGCTAGTTGAGCAAGTGAAAAGGGACCCCAGTCGCTAGGCTGGTTGGTCCCTTTTTGCCAATAAAGAAATCACCTGTAACTATATAGCTGGATAGCTTTTCTTGAGTTTTATGATACTGCGTTTGTGTGGAGTTTAGCTTTCTTTCCGACCATTCACAGGCACAAGGTCGCCAAGAGTCACACCATGGGTGCTGACCACGCCACGATAGGCATACATTTCAACGCCAGCATCTATGGCTTCGTAAAAGAGCGCGGCATAGGCTGGATCCACAAAGTCTGCAGGGCCAAAGCAGTGACCATCGGGGCGCTGGATAAGGTAGAACATGGCAGCGCGTTCACCTTCGGATACAATGCGCATCATCTCGCGCAAGTGCTTAGCTCCGCGTTCGGTGACAGCGTCGGGAAAGCAAGCGACTTCATCTTCAACCATGGTCACATTTTTGCACTCTACCCATAGTGTGGGCAGGTCTGGGCCGTCGAGCTTGGCATCAAAACGGCTGATGGCAGCCTTACTGCCTTTTGTTTTTGCATCCCCAGACTGTAGTTCTTTTGCGCCTTTCGCACTCTTGGTGTCGCGGCTCTTTTCTCGGGCGAGACTTGTGTATCCCTCAGCCCAGTGAAGAGCACCTGCATGGAAGGCGGCTTCAATCATTTTATTGGGGATGGATGTGTTGACGCCGACCCAGAAGCCGCCAGTGGCTCCGGTCAATCCGCCAGTAGCTCCTGCTAATTCGCCAGCAGCTCCGGTTAATCCGCTAGCAGCTCCGGCAAGCCAGACAGCTTCTTGTGTCCACTGGAGTTTTCGCTTTGGGTTATTGGCTGGTGAGGCTATCATGGGCGCATTTTTGCGTAATAATCCCAACATGCTACCAGAATTATTACTGTGCACCCAATGGCTTTGATCTTGGTAGAGCATTTCCACGCTGAAGCGTTTGACGCGTTGGAGGAAGAGGCCAGTAGGGCAAGGTTCACCATGGTGCTCACCCGATTGAAAAGGGATGAAGGCTTTTGTATTTGTCATTATAAGTACCTAGATTTGATGTATATATTCAAGCATCTTTTTGGGCATATGAAACTCTTCGTATTTAACCCTCTTGCATAATAATCCACCATGTGGCTGAGAATTACCATACGAAGGAGCACACTTTCATCCACAATGAAAAAGTTTAGAAGGGATGGGGGGTAGGGGAAGCTTTTCAAAGGTTCCCCTTCCCCCCAGTAACCATAAAACCCCAATCCCTACAAGCAACTTTATTTACAATAAAACCATAAATTGCTATGTTGGCGGGCGGGGAGAATACATATGAAAATTTCTGATCGTTTACGTAGTATTAAGCCATCGGCGACACTTGCGGTGAATGCTAAGGCTATGGAATTGAAGGCACGCGGCGTTGAAGTTGTGAGCCTTGCGGTTGGTGAGCCTGACTTTGACACGCCATTGCATGTTCGTGAAGCGGCCAAGGACGCTATTGACGAGGGCTTTACGCGATATACTGCTGTGCCAGGTATTATGCCATTGCGTGAGGCTGTGGCGGGGTATTTCAATCGTTTGTATCAGGCTGATGCTGAGCCTATGAATGTCGTCATTACCAATGGTGGTAAGCAGGCATTGTTTAATATGATGCAGGCTTTGCTTAATAAGGGTGACGAAGTTTTGGTGCCAACCCCATACTGGGTGAGCTATCCTGATCTTGTGCAGTTGGCGGAAGCTGTGCCTGTTATGGTTGCTTCTCCTGCTGAGCGTGGTTTTAAGATTACGCCTGCTGAACTTGGCGAGAAGCTGACGGCAAAGACGAAGATGTTGATTTTGAATTCTCCGTCTAATCCAACAGGCGCATGCTATACGCAGGACGAAATTGACGCTATTATGCAGTGGGCCATGGACAATGATGTTTTTGTCTTGTCTGATGAAATTTACGACCGACTGACCTATGCGCCTTATGAGCCTGTGAGCGCGTGTGCTTGGTGGAAGCGCTACCCAGATAGAGTTGCCATTGTAAACGGTTTGGCAAAATCATTTGCTATGACAGGCTGGCGTGTGGGCTATGCTTTGGGCCATGTGGATTTGATTAAGGCCATGACCAAAATTCAAGGCCAGTCTACATCAAACATTTGTTCCATTGCTCAGAAGGCAGCTATTGCGGCTTTAAATGGTCCTGATGACAGCATTATTGCCATGCGTAAGGCATTCCAAGCTCGTCGCGATATGGCGTATGACATTGTTTCTAAATGGCCTAATACCATTTGCCCAAGACCTGGTGGTGCGTTCTATCTTTTTGTAGACGTGCATAAGCTGTATACACCAGAAATTCCAGACTCTGCAACATTGTGCACGCGTCTTTTGGAAGAAGCGCAAGTTGCACTGGTTCCTGGTTCTGCTTTTGGCGATGATAAATGTATTCGCTTCTCATATGCAGTGGCGGATGATGTTTTGGTGGATGCTTTGCATCGCGTGGCAGCATTTCTATTTAAATAGGATTACATGCTCGCAACGCTAGGGTGTGTCTTTAAACTGTTTTTAAAAGCCATAGCATGTGCTTTTTGTAGCGTGCTATGGCTTTTTTCTGTTTTATATAATGGCTTTGCTCCTGCTTGCTATTGAATTATATATATTTTTGCTTTATCTAGTGCATATAATGATGAATGATAATGAAATATGTTTTATTATATTGTGAGGGAGATTGCCTAATGAGAGATAGTCTGATGGGAGACTGTTGTACAACAAATCATAGCACGTGGCATACGATTGACTGGAGCACGGCCTTTACTGGGCGTATGCAAGGTCAAACGGCACGGAACGATGCGGAAACTTCTGGGGCGGCTAGCCATGTTGCTCATGTTGCCCATGTTGACCATGTTGACCATGTTGACCATGTTACCCATGGTAGTGGACGCACTGATGGACCCAGCATGTGTACTGACTATGCCCACAAGCTTTCTTTGCGTGTTCATGATATAGCTCAGCGTTTACATAATGAGATAGAGTGTAATAAACTTCCTTTTATTACAATGTCTTATGCCGAAAAACTACTAGAAGAACTAGACGCTTTGACGCCCTATATACGACGTTTTTCGCATATGGTGGTGCTTGGTGTTGGTGGTTCAGCTTTAGGGGCTAAGGCCTTACAAAAAGCGTTTTTCCCGCAACAGGATTGGCCAAAGCATGATGGGCCATGGCTGTGGGTCGCAGACAATGTGGACACGGCAAGCATGGAAGCCTTGCTTACTCGGCTTGACCCACAAGAGACCATTGTGGTGACCATCAGTAAATCTGGTGGAACCCTTGAAACCATTGCACAATATTTTTTATTTTGCCAGTGGTTGAAGGATGGTCTTGGCGATGTATGGCATGAGCATCTTTTATTGATTACCGACGAGCATAAGGGCTTTTTGCGCGACGAAGTGCGCCGCCATGGCGTTCGTTCGTTAACTGTGCCTGACAATCTTGGTGGTCGGTATTCTGCCTTGTCAGCGGTGGGCCTTGTGCCTGCCTTGTTTATGGGCATGGATTGGAAGGCTTTGCTTTTTGGGGCCATGAGCATGGGACGGACTTTGGCCGAAGCGTTATCTGAAAGTGCTGAGACTCGCGCCGACGTGCTGGCTACGCATCCAGCATGGCAGCTAGCTCTTTGGCATTGCGCCCTCATGGAACGTGGCTATAATCAATTGATATTTTTCACCTATGCACCTAAGTGGGCTAGCTTTGGTCCATGGTTTGCGCAGTTGTGGGCGGAAAGCATTGGTAAGGATGGCAAAGGTTCTATGCCTTTGCCAGCTGTTGGTGTGACGGACCAACATTCTATCCAGCAAATGTTCCTTGACGGTCCACGCGATAAGGCTTGCATGTGTATTACATCAAAAGCCCACGTAGCCCAAGAGGTGGCCCAACAGGTGACCCGACAGGTAGCTCAACGGGCTGAGGGGCATGGTAGTAGGTCTTTCCCTAATGACATGCCAGACCAATGGACACTTTTGCGTGGCAAATGCTTTGGCCATCTCTTGCAAGCTGAGACCCTTGGTGCACGTATGGCCATGCACCAATCTGCTGTGCCCTTGGTGACGCTGGATATGGCGGATCTTGGCCCTCATGCAGCAGGACGGTTCATGATGCTTCTGGAACTCATGACTGTGCTGACCGGTTGGCTTTTGGACATGAATCCCTTGGACCAGCCAGCTGTGGAACTTGGCAAACGTCTTGCCAATGCTGAGCTTTTGGCCATGGGTGCTGCTCATAAGGCGGACCTTGCACCGTGCCCAACCATGCAAGCCTTGCATAAGCAATATACAAAAGAATTACAAGAATTACACACGTTTAGAGAAAGAAAGACATATACACAGGAGTTTTAGGTGTCACCGTATAAAAGTGACAATGCCAAACCTTTTGGCTTTGCCAGAACGCTTTCATGGGTATCTTTGGTACTCATCGTGTCGTCCAGTCTTGCGCTCGCATTTTTTATCAGTACTAACGCGCGCGAAACCTTATTATCCAAGCAGCAAAGCTTTGCACTTTTGCTTGCAGAAAATTTAAATCATCAAATATACCGACGTTTTACACTGCCAACCTTGGTGGGCTATGGCCGTATTGCTTTGCGCCAACCAGTGCAATACAAGCGGCTTGATGATGTTATTCAGGCCACCATCCACGGTTTGCATGTGGAGCGTTTGCGCATTTATGACCACGATAAAGTTGTGTCGTACTCTAGCGAGGAAAGCGACCTTGGCAAGACAGATATTGCGCCTAAGGGAACAGACGATGCTTTGGAAGGCTTGAATCCAAGCTTTGAGATTGCACCTGATTTCTCTTTTTGGGAGACTATGTTCTTGTTTAATGAGAGCAGCGGCGAATATATTTTGCGCACGGTCTATCCTTTGCGCGTTGAAAATCGTAATCTCGAGGACCATGATGAAGGCCCTGTTATGGGTGTTTTGGAGATTACCCAAGATATCACAGGTGACCTTGCGACAGTTGTGCGTTTTCAGTGGCTTATCGTGCTCACATCGCTCTTTTCTTCGCTTATTCTTTTCGGTCTTTTGCAATTGTTTATCCGCCGTGCGGATAGGCTTTTTGCTGAGCGTTTTGCAGAGGTGCAAAGCCTGCAACAAGAGCTACACCAGAACGAAAAGCTTGTGAGCATGGGCCGCGTCATTGCCAGTATTGCCCATGAAATTCGCAACCCTTTGGGGATTATTCGTTCCAGTTCTGAGCTTCTCTTGTCACGGGCGCGGAAGCAAGCTGCGATGCAAAATGGGACTTGTGAAGCGGGTGGAGCCAACAACGTTGTTGCGCCCAAAGCAGATACGGTGAGTCGGCGCATCCTAGAAGCCATCTACGATGAGTCCATGCGCCTAAGCCAGACGGTCAACGATTTTCTTGACTATGCAAGACCGCGTAAGCCTGTGCAAGATATTGTCGATATTGATATTATTCTTGCAGAAGCCATTGCCTTCTTGGAACCTGAATTGCGCCGCTGTCAGGTGAACATCACTCGTGACCTCAGTGACCGCCTTGGTTCGGCATCTGTAGTGCTTTCTGATGAGCCTGTGGATTATTTGACCGAGCACCTGAGCAAAAAAGCTCATGGCAGTGATGCTCTTAGCACCCAAGGCTTTCATTGCCAAGGTGACAAGGGTATGCTGTACCGCGCTTTTTATAATATCATGGTGAATGGTCTTCAAGCTATTGAAAGTAAAACACAATCACCTACTTTGCGCCGCTTGTCTGGTGGTTCTACCAATCCAAGCGGTCCAAACGGTCCAAACGGCCGTCATGAGCAAGCTGAGCAGGGCGCACAAGAGAGCAACACAATCATCATTGCGACACGCCGTTTTTGGCTGGATAGTCTTGGTCACGAGTTTGACCATGACCCAAGCCAAGCAGATGATGAGCATACTGGTGATGTCAAGGCTATGCTTGAACTGACCTTTACCGACTCTGGCACTGGTTTTCCTGAAGAAATCAAGGGCAAGCTTCTTGACCCGTTCTTCACCACCAAGGATCAGGGCACAGGTCTTGGCTTGCCCATTGTGAACAGTATTATCACCAGCCATGGTGGTTCTGTCACCCTTGACAATGCGCCACAAGGTGGTGCGCTTGTACGTGTTGTTTTGCCAGTAAAGCAAATAACTGCAGAAGCTTAGCGTGCCAGTTTTCCATAAGGATAGCCTATGAGTGAAACACATATTCTTTTAATTGACGATGAACGCAATTACCTTCTCGTTCTTGAGGCTTTGCTCATGGACGCAGGCTATGCTGTTACCGCCATCAATGACCCTGAGACGGCTCTCGCTTTTCTTGAAGAAAGCGAAGTTGATGTCGTCATTACCGATATGAAAATGCCGCGCGTTACAGGTCGTGAAGTGCTTGAGCGCGTGAAAAAGCAGTGGCCACACATTCCCGTCTGCATCATGACGGCCTTCGGTAGTATCGAAGGTGCTGTCGATGTCATGCGTTACGGAGCTTTTGACTACATAACCAAGCCATTTTCCAATGATGAGCTTTTGCTTGCGGTCCAAAATGCTGCTGAGCTATCCCGTGTGCACCGCCAATACCGCACGCTCCAAGCTAGTCTTGAAGAGCGTTATGGCACGCACCAAATCATTGGTCGCAGTAAGGCCATTCGTGACGTTCTCGACATGGTTGACCGTGCTGCGCCAAGTCGTGCTACTGTGCTCATCACTGGTGAATCTGGTACAGGTAAAGAGCTTGTGGCCCGCGCTATCCACTTTTCATCTCCCCGAAATAGCGAGCCTTTTGTCAGTGTTAACTGTATGGCACTCAACGCTGGCGTTCTTGAATCCGAACTTTTTGGCCATGAAAAAGGTTCCTTTACAGGTGCTATGGCCATGCGCCGTGGACGTTTTGAACAAGCTGACGGTGGCACGCTCTTTCTCGATGAAATTGGTGAGCTGACCCCAGAATTGCAAGTGAAGCTTCTGCGTGTACTCCAAGAGCGGCGTTTTGAGCGTGTTGGTGGTTCTGATGAAGTCGAAGTCGATATCCGCATCGTTGCCGCTACCAACAAAGATCTCCAAAAGGAAGTCGAAGCTGGTAATTTCCGCGAAGATCTTTTCTATCGCCTCAATGTCGTACAGCTCACTTTGCCGCCACTACGTGAGCGCCGCGAAGACATTCCTCTGCTCGTCGGGCATATCGTTGAGAAGCTTGTCAAAGAAAATGGCATGCTACCAAAAACGTTCAGCCCCGAAGCTCTCGCTTTCCTCACCGCCTATGAATGGCCCGGCAATATCCGGCAGCTCCAGAATGTCGTTGAGCGATGTCTTGTCCTTGTTGGTGGTGCGCGCGTTGATGTCGCTGACCTACCGCCTGAAATCCGCGATGAAGAAGCACAGTTCAAGAGTGCTGTGGACCTGCTTCCTGTGCGTCTTGACCTCGGCGATACTCTCGAAAAAATTGAAGCTGCGCTTATCCGCCGCGCCCTTGTGCGCGCTGAATTTATTCAGGTCAAAGCCGCTGAATCCCTCGGGCTATCCAAAAGTCTTTTGCAGTATAAATTGAAAAAGTACGGCATTACTGGGCATTAGTTTGGCTGGGGGAAGGGGAAAACCTTTAAAAAGGTTTTCCCCTTCC
>JAWXUA010000125.1:0-8810 GCA_044433065.1 Pseudomonadota bacterium | reverse complement strand
GGCACGCGTTCCCAAAAGGTTTTGGTGTTGACACCATCAATCATGATACTCCCAAGACCTCGAAATATCTGATTATGTTCCTCTAGGATGCGGATAGCCTGCTCAGCTTTCTTCTTTAAACGGAGCTTGTTTGGTCCCTTACGCACAATGTGCCGCACAGAAAAATAACGAATATTCTTCGTATCCAACCACTTCATAAGCATCTCAGCTTCCAAAATCTCTTGCGGTGCGCACCCATTTTGACGTAAGCGCAATGCTTCTTTTAAGTACCACTGTGATATAAGAATTGCATTAGCCATGGTTTCAGCTGTAATAATCCGTGCATAATGGTTTTCAACTAAAGTAAGAACACCAGCAATGCGGATGGTTTGCTCAGCACACTTGCTCGCATTGGCTGACACAATAGAGAGCGATCCATCTGGTATAAGTAAACCTTCAATCATATTATAGTGTTGAACCCACAATGCATGCGCATCAGATGCAATGGTCATAGTATCAAATATAAGTGCACCAGTACCCTCTTCAATATTCAATGGTGTACGCAAAATAGTATCACATCTATGATAGAAATCCATAATAGCAGCATTGGTTCTGGCATTTGTATCTTCATATTTACGCGACCCCTTTAATGTTTGTGGCCACGATATAAGAAATCTAGGTAAAAATCCTTGGCCTTGAAAGAGTTCATCATTCAAAATACTCTCTGCTATGGCTGGTTGTACCATTAAATGCATGGATAATCTTCTATCATACAGTCTTGAGAAGCCTTCACCAGACCGAATTTTATCCACAGAGGAACCATCCCACAGTTTAGAGAAGAATGTTATAGACTTTAATGCATTCTCCTTTTGGAAGGCATTGCCACCGAAAAGCGTGCCACCTTCATCGGAGAACAGAGCAAGACTTGGACGGCCCTCCTTATAGGCCCGAAATAGGCCCTCAGCGTTGACATTTTCCACAATCATGGCTGGGTTCTTTGGCTGCTCCCTGTCAAAGGAGAAGAGCTCTTTTTCCTTCTTTGGCCGCTGTTCATAGTCCTTTTTGGCTTGTTCATAGGCCTGCATTTCCCACTGATAGGCTGTGTATTGCTCGCGCTCCACAGTCATGATGGGCTGCGAGACCACGTCGTCCACAGCAGATTTACGGTCACCGCTATCTGCAACGGTCAAGCAATATATAGAAGTTGGTATAACTCGGCCATCTCTGGTCAGCACATTGGCCAAACCTTGGGCGCAGAAGGCCAAGCTTGTTAAGATGCTGGCCCCAGCCATAGCCTCTGGCACTTGCAGGATGGTGCTCAGGCTTTTGACTGCTTGTGCGAAGGGCCCAAAGGCGTGGCTTGGGTATTCTGTTTGGATGAGAGGGCTGCTACGCAGTGGAATTCTATTTTCGCTTACGCCGCTTGCGACTTTAGCGACATTTGCGACATCGTTGTAAGCTATTGAATTTCCATAAGGAATATTTCGCTCTTCTGCGACAGACTTTGCGACTGTCGCAACTATAAGCCTCGCATTGTACAATTCTTCGTCCGTTGGCCTTTCCGTCTTCTGTTCTTGTAGCGCGTGCGAAGCCGTGCGTATCTTTCTTTCTCTTCTCTTCTTCCTTCTTCTCTTCCTCTTCCCTCGTCGTTCTTCCCTTGGATACCTACTACAACCTTGCGACGTCTAGACTGCTAATGAGAAGAGAAAAACGGAAAACAGAAAGGCAGACTCCCTCCGTCTCGCTACGCTCGACACCTCCCTCAAGAGGGAGGCTTAAGAAAAAGGCAAGAACCATGCATATCATTATTTCTACAATGAAAGAGCTTTCGCCGTTCCCCGCAGTTTTACATGATATCGCCGTACCCTAGCCATATGGCGTTTCTTCTGTAGGTGAAAAACGTCTTTCGGCCCAGCACCCAAGTCATTCTGGCGTCGTCGGCTTCCTTGCTGCGGCTCTTGGCATACGGCGTGAACAGGCTGATGTTTTGGACCGGCTGCACAGTTCATTGCGCCTCGCTGTGTGCCAGAATAAACTTGGTGGCATTGTGACGGATTATCACACAGTGCAAAGTGCCAAAAATATGAATAAGCGTTTTTTCTATACGAGGCGAGAAGAAGTCAAAACCAAAGTTGATAAGTTCGAGTCTTTGGAAACCACCCTTTCGAGCCGTGTCTATTTGACGGATGCTGCCTTCACTGTGTGTGTTTGGAGCGCGCCAGAGGATGGACAAGCTGGAGACGCTGGAAAGGCTGGAGAAGCTGGGGAAAAAGCGATAACATTAGAGGACGTGCACCAAGCTCTCTTGAAGCCGCGCCTGACCTTGTATCTTGGCCGCAAGTCGTGCCCTCTTTCGCGGCCTCTTGTGCCTAAGATAGAAGAAGCCGCGCACATTGCAGAAGCATTTCAGCGTTATATCAAGACGTATGGCGAAATAATGCAAGAACCCTTATCTGCAAGTGCAAAGGATATACGGCTTTTGTGGCCTTTATGGACCGACGTAGATTGCGGCATGGACATGGATACACATATAGTGTGCCAAGTTAAAGACCGTGTACTATGCTCAGCACGCCGTCAATATGGTATGCGTGATGAATATTGTAGTACATTGTCACCTATAGATCATGCTACTGCTATTGCTTCAGATGCAAGTACAGATGCAAGTACAGATGCCATAGAGTGCGCTTTAGATGGTGTATTTCATACAGGAGATAAGCACTATGTTTATGAGTAAAATAGAACTCAATATGTATAGAGCAAGTCATGATACTATTTATGATATACATCAAGCTTTGTGGAAGGTGTATTCAGACTATGATGATAGAAAAAGAGACTTCATCTATCGCCAGATAGGCCCAAGCTCTTTTTTAACGGTTTCGCACCGTGAGCCTCATAGTTTGCAATATATAGCAAGTCTGCATACAAAAGAATACACACCAGTCTTGCAAGAAGGGCAAAAAGTGCACTTTGCATTGCGCTTTAATCCTGTTGTGAAGCGGCGTGACACTAATGGAAAGCAAGTGCGTATTGATATTGTGCAGGATGAGCGCAAAAGGCGTTTGTGTGAAGGGGTATTGCAAGCAGATCTTCCACAGCGAACGGAAATTGCTATGGACGTTGCGCCAAAGTGGCTCAGCAGCCATATTCCAAGCCTTGATATTGACGCCTCAAGCCTTGTTGTGGAAGCGTATCGTCTTGAAAAGTTTCGCAAAAAGAAAGGTGATTCTCTTCTGACTATTGCGAGCATGGATGTGCAGGGCACAGCTTTTGTGCGCGATGTGGCTACGTTGGAAAAGGCCCTATATAACGGAGTAGGGTGCGCCAAGGGCTTTGGTCTCGGCTTATTGCTTTTGCGTAAGGGGTAGAAGATGTTACCTAAGCTTTCTCCTTTGCCTATTAAGGAGCGTACAAGCATGGTTTTCTTGGAAAAAGGATTGCTTGTGGATTTTGCTGGGCTTAGCTTAGTTGCATTTAAGCCGATTTTGGGTAAAGATTTTGTCACGCGTATTGATGCCGAAAGTCCGGTACCTTTTTAGGCTGTAAAAAAGTCTAATAATTCTAGTTGTGTCCAGCTAGAGTGTTCCCCGCACACGCGGGGATGAACCGAGGTGGCCTGTCTAGTTTTTTTCATCTCCTCAGTGTTCCCCGCACACGCGGGGATGAACTGAGCGGACAATACGACGGGATTATACGTTAGATTGGTGAGCTTGAAGCCATCATTCTTGTCAGCACCATAATCAAAGTCGAAATAATAGCTTTCAAGGTCTAGGCTGGACACGTAGAAATTGTTGGCATCTTTGCGCAAAGTGACCTTTCCATCATGCTCAGTAGCGGCCAAATCCTCTGGTTCGTGGCCTGCCATAACATTCATGGCCATGCAGAACCAAAGTCAATACCATCAGCATGCGCACCTTGATCGAGAACCAAGCCCTGTAAGCCATCCTGCAATGCATCGTCGGCCTGTATGAGCGGCCTACGTAGTGGAATTCTATTTAAGCTTACGGAGCTTGCGACTTTAGCGACTGTGGCGACAGGGCTATAAGTAATTGAATTACCGTAGGAAATATTTAGGACATCAGCGACAGACTTTGCGACTGTCGCAACTTTGAGTCTCGTATGGTGGAATTTTGGGCAGTGGGGGAGGGGCAGCAGAGGGAAGGCAGAAGAGTAAGAGAAAGGCAGACTCCCTCCGTCATTGGTCTACTATCCGTAACACTCGCTACGCTCGCTAACGGCTAGTACGACAATGCCACCTCCCTCAAGAGGGAGGCTTTAAGACTCGCTACTCCCATTATTGCAAGGCACACCATGACAATCTTCGCGCTAAGACTTGTGGCATAATAATAAGAAGAAGTGACGCCGTTGGGCTCTTAAGCCTCCCTCTTGAGGGAGGTGTCGAGCGCAGCGAGACGGAGGGAGTCTGCCTTTCGTTATCTCGCCTTTCCGTCTTTTGTTCTGGGAGCGACAGCGAAGCCGAGCGCATCTCTCTCCCTCTTCTGCCTTTCTACCGTCAACGTTTATAGTACGTCCAAAGCGCAACAAAAGTGCTGTAGTGAAAAGTCGACGCGCTGGGCATATTCTTCGCATTGCTTACGTGCCGTACAATGGGCATCAATCATATCGAGTCGTGTTTGCAAGCCAAGACCGTTGGCAAGTTGGATGGCAAGCCCTGGGCGCGCATTTAGTTCCAATATCATAGGGCCTTTACGTGCATCAATCACAATATCAGCACCAAGGTAGCCAAGACCTGTGACCTCATAACACATAGCTGCTTGCTGCAAACATGTATGCCAATCTGGAATACAAAGGTCAGATAAACGACGTTTCGTGTCAGGGTGCTCAGTAATAGGTATGCCATGCTGGATGGCACGGAGCGCGCGGCCTGTGCCAATGTCGATGCCAACACCAACAGCACCTTGGTGTAGGTTGGCTTTGCCGCCTGAGTTTGCTGTTGATAGCCGAGCCATGGCCAAAACTGGATAGCCCTTATATATAATGATGCGTAAATCAGGTACACCTTGGTAGGTAAAGCTTTCAAAGATGGACGAAAACTCAATCTTTTCTTCTATCATAGCAACATCAGGGTTGCCCCCAAGACTATATAGACCACTCAGAATATTAGACGCATGTCGATGGATTTGGGCTTCTGTGATACGGCTTCCGTCTGGCCCAAAAAAGGTATCATGCACATGGTTTGAACCTTGGTCACCATGAGGATTTTGGTCACTATCTATGCGTCCTGATAGCAGATTTTGCTTTCGCGTGATGACCATAATGCCTTTGCCGCCGCTCCCTTTAGCAGGCTTAATAACAAAGCTATCGTGGTCTTTCATGTACGGAATGAGCTGCTTAACATGCTTTTGAACACGCATAACACCAAGCAATTTAGGCACAGCAAGGCCAGCCTTCTCCGCTAGCACTTTGGTTTTAAGTTTATTATCCACAAGAGGATAGAGGTGCCGCGCATTGTTTTTGGCAATATAGCTCACGTTGCGTTTGTTCATGCCGACTACGCCAAGCTTGCGTAATATACTAGGCCAAATAAAAGACATTACATTTTTCCTAGAGGTGCAAAGCGTCGTAATTCGCTCAGCCGATATCCTGTGTAACTGCCAATGCACAAAATGATGGCCAAGACGACTAAGAGAAGTTCTGGGAAGGAATAGCTGATATGCTTTATATATTGGCTAGTTATGAGTACATAGACAAAGCTTGCGGTCAAAAGTGTTCCACCACATTGGATGCAGACCTCTTTAGGGCCTTCTTCTTCCCACAGGATGGACATGCGCTCGATAGTCCAAGCGATAATTATCATGGGAAAATAGGATGCCATAAGCCCGAAATCACTGCCCATTTTATAGCTTCCCACGGCTAAGGCAAGGTAGATGATGATGACGAAGACGAGGACTGCTGATATTCTTGGAACAAGTAATAAATTCAGGTGGCTAAGGTAGGATCGCAAAATCAGACCGAGGCTTACAATGAGCACAAAAAGCGCAATGCCAACCATGAGGGATGTCTGGATAAAGGTGAGCGCTATGAGGATGGGTAGAAAAGTGCCTGAGGTACGGATGCCAACAAGATTGCGCATGACAGCCACCACTAAGGCACCAAAGGGAATAAGCAGAAGTAGCTGAAATGTATGTTGAAACTCTATGGGCAGACCATAGATGGAGAAGTCCACAAGCATGGATTTTGCTTGGCCAAGACCTGCACCGATGGCCGCTCGGTTGGCCATAATTTGGGTTGCCATGGATGAGAAGGCGATGGACGAGTCGTGGCCACCAAAGACCTCGAAGATGGATTCGTTGCCCGTTTGCCAAAGCAAAAAGTTACTTGCATTGAGTGGCACAGCGTCTACTGGATCAAAAAGGACCCAGTGATCACCATCTTGAACTTCAACATAGCTCGAAATATAGCGATGTACATTCTCACTATCGAGGAAAAATCCTTTTACTGGGCGTGACATGATGCCTATTTCATACAATAAAGAGCACGCAAGACCAGTTGCACCGCCAAACTCTTCTTTATCTTCGAGTAAGGACGCGATATATACATTGTTTTCAGGCGTATTAAGCTGTTGTAATATCCACGATACAGTTGAAATTGTTTCCGAATGTGTATTAAATGCTGTAGCTTTATGGCCATTGAACTCAAACTGCTTTTGATGTTTTGCAATGAGAGAATGAGCTAGCTCTCTTTGTGCATCTGAAAGAAGTTTGGGAATTTGCCGTGCATGCAGACTCTGCATATTTTCAGCAGGTACTGTTACATGAGCATTTTTACTGTAAATATGGCTTTTAGTGTAGATTTTTTGCGGACCACGAGCTTCTTCAGCACGCCATATACCACGTTGAACACCGTCAATATCTTGTATTTCGAAGGTATATCCTTGTTGTTCTGTCATACTATCAACAACAATAAATTCATCATTGTTGTCTGCTAAATTGATAGAGACTTCAACAGGTCCACCATCTGCCATAAAAGCAATGGTAGACTCCACAGTCCACACAGAAACTTTCTTTTCTGGCACGAATGTAAAGCCTAGTGACCACACCTTATACATGGATATGCCCATGCCAATACTTACTAACAAGGCAAGAAGTATACTAAATTGCGTTTTATTGTTCATTATTGACTCATAGGTGAGGTCAAATTCTTTCTTGATACATCGACGGCAATATTACCGCGCAAGAAAGTACGACCAATTAAAGCAGGATAATCAAAGTTAGATCTGTCTGTTAAGGTAAATTCGGTCCGCTCTTGTAGTTTGCCCATACGTATTTTAAGCTCTACAACATAACGCCGATGGTTTTCCATACCATGACGCTTAACAGATACAGTGCGTCGCCATGGGCGTTCAATGCTTTGCGATGGCGTTCCATCGGGCAAGACAATGGAAAAGCGCACCCATTTTTTGCCATCCCGTTCAAATCGTTGGATATTGGTCGCACTAAGTGAGGACGTGGCAGCTCCGGTATCAATACGGGCTGGTAGGCGCATATTCAGCGCATCAATATAGATATACTCTGTTTCACCAATGATAGTAATTTCATGTACTTGCGAAGGTTTAGGTATGTCTTTTTCAGGAGCTTTGGGCGGGCTTTCTGCTTTGGGTTTAGGCTTTGGTTTTGGCTTAGGTGTCGGTTCGGGTTTAGTTTGTGCTTCGTGTTCCTGGCTACTGTGTTCTTGCACATCTTGCTTGATTTCTGGGACTACGGTTTGAGGATTGTGTGGGCTTGGCTTTTGTTTTGGTGCGCACGCATTCATTGAGAGAATAATGAGGCTAAAAGCAAATAATACTAAATATTTCAAATACATACAGTACTCATGTCTACAGGTTGCTAAAACAGTGGGCATGCTATTGTGAATTCAAAAAAACTGCAACATTTATTATTAACCCCTTTGAGCCGCATGACAGCCATGGCAAAATCCATGGTAAAATCTATGGCAAAATCTATGGATAATCTTCTGTCATACAGTCCTGTGATGGATGATACATACCATGCATGACACTCGAAGATAGATTGCCGCGTCGTTCCGCAGATAGCGCGTCCGTTAAACGTAATTCGTGGGCGTCACTCCTCGCAATGACAGGTGCAGGGAGCGTAGACATCTCTTGAATGGTAAACCTCTTTGCTAAATGCTCGATAAAGCAAAGAAAGGACCTCCATAAATAAGAGTTTGTACGCCCTTCATAGGCAAGGATTTGTATGACTTTCATAGTAGGATGAATGGCAACCGACAACCAGACAGCCATCCCCAAGACCTATCATTGCGAGGAACGAGGCCAAGTCTCTTTTATGTAAGACTATTTAACTAGATAATTAGTCATTCAAGGGTTGTACTGCGGTAATAAGACCTGTCATTGCGAGGAGCGAGGCCCGTGAACTCCATACAAAGACCACAGTCCCTGCCGAGAGACGTGGCAATCCATCTTCGATTTACACACAAAGACCAGAGCCACCCCTGCAATTCATCCCCTGTAATCTATCCCCTGCAATTCATTGTCGGCCTGTCTGAAAGGACTACATAGTGGAATTCTATTTACGCTTACGCAGCTTGCGACATTAGCGACTGCTGCGACGGGGCTATAAATAATTGAATTACCGTAGGAAATATTTAGGACATCTGCGACAGACTTTGCGACTGTCGCAACTATGAGTCTCGTATTGTGGAATTTTGGTCTGAGGGGGAGGGGAAAAGAGGGGAGGCAGAAGAGTAAGAGAAAGGCAGACTCCCTCCGTCATTGGTCTACTATCCGTAACACTCGCTACGCTCGCTAACGGCTAGTACGACAATGCCACCTCCCTCAAGAGGGAGGCTTTAAG